>JANQGP010000405.1 GCA_028277265.1 Woeseiaceae bacterium
CTGAAGGGTATGGTCAACGTGCCGCTCGGCGACGGCAACGCGGCAGTTCGCCTCGTTGGTTACCATACCGAGTACGCAGGCTTCATCGACGCGCGCCAGGAGTCGACGGGGACGTTTGCCGAAGACATCGATAGTGGCACGCGCACAGGCGCGCGGGCGGCGTTGTCGTTCGACGTTGGCGAACGCGTGACGATCACGCCGCGCATCGCGTACCAGGAAGTGGAAGCCGACGGCTTTCCACGCCAGGAAGTATTCAACCTGTTCGCGAACCCGTACCACGATCCGAGCGATCGCACGCCAATCCAGCTCGGCGAGCGACAGCAACACCTGCTTTTGCAGGAAGAGTTCAGGGACGAGACGCTGTTGTTCGACGTCACTTTCGAAGCCGCTTTCGAGAGCTTCGACTTCACGTTCGTCGGCAGCCAGATCGATCGTGATCTTCTCGTCAGCCGCGACGCCAGCGCGCTGTCCGGTAGTGTCACGGTCTCGCCATTGGGGGGACTCGGCTTCGACCAGGACTTCGTCAACCTGCCGTCCAACCTGCGCGACACGACGGACCTCGAACAGACCACGTTCGAGGCACGCATCAGTTCGAGTGGCGACGGCAGTTTCGACTGGCTGGCCGGCGTATTCCTGTCCGACGTCGAGCGTGACTACAAGCAACGCTTGCCGACGCCGGGCTACGATCAGCTGACCGATAATGCGCTTGGCGCAGGCACGTCGGCCGCCGTGGCGAATGGCGTCGCGCCGCCGGACTCGCCTTACGCAGCCGACCTGCCGTATGACATCGAACAGTTCGCGGTATTCGGCGAAGTGACCTTCAGCCTTTCGGACACGTTCCGCCTGACGGCGGGCGGCCGCTTTTACGACTTCGAGGAAGACCGCGTCTTCCATTCCGGCGGCCTGTTCTCGAACGGTGACGGCCCATTCACCGACAGCACGTCGTCGGACGGCTTCACGCCACGCATCCTGGCGAGCTGGGACTACAGCGACAGCATCACGTTCAATGCACAGGCATCGCAGGGCTTCCGCCTCGGCGGCGTCAACGACCCGCTCAACGAGACGTTGTGTACGCCGGACGACGTCATCACGTACGGCAATCGGCCGCGGTACGAAGACGAGACGATGTGGAACTACGAAGCCGGTATGAAGTCGGCCTTCGACAACGGCGTAACCTTCAACGCCGCCGTGTTCTTCGCTGACATTGACGACCTGCAGGTCACGTTCGATGCCGGTTCGTGCTCATCGCGCGTCGTGTTCAACGTGCCGAGCGCACACACGCAGGGTGTCGAGTTCGAGGTCGGTGCCAGTCCGAGCGAGTCCTTGTACCTGTCGTTCGCCGGCACGTTCCTGGAGGCGGAATTCGACTCCGCGATCAGCGACCCGAGTGGCAATCCGCTGAACGGCGTACAAAAGGGCAACCGCCTGGCGTCCGTTCCCGAGCTGCAGCTCGCGGCATCCGGCAGCTACTACCGGCCGCTCGCACTGTTCGGCGGGTCGGAAGGCTTCCTGACCGGTACGATCCATCACGTCGGCGACCGCATCACCCAGCCGAGCGATCAGGTGCCCGGAGCCGGCGATTTCGTATCCGGCCTGCCGTATGACGGCGCCACCGGCAACGAGGTCACGAGCGTCGACCTGACGCTCGATGCTTACACGATCGTGAACCTCAGCGGCGGTATCGAGAAGGACAACTGGTCGGTCACGATTTACGTCCACAATGTGACGGATGAGAATGCCGACCTGTCGTTCAACCGCGAACGCGGCGGTCGTGCGCGCATAGCGTTTTTCACCAACCGTCCGCGGACCATCGGTGCGGTATTCCGCATGGGCTTCGGCGGCTAGGCTTCAGGCGACCTGCCGGCAGAGCGGCAGCTCGAATTCGAAACGCGTGCCCGTGTTGACCTTGCTGGTCACCGTGATGCGGCTGTCGTGCAGGTCCAGGATGCGCTTCACGATCGCGAGCCCGAGTCCCGACGAGTCGGATCTCGCTTCCTCGCCGTCCAGCGCACGGTAGAAGCGATCGAAGATGCGCGGCATGTCTTTTTCGGCAATGCCCGGGCCGTTGTCGGCGACCGCGACGGCGACCGATGCATCGTGCTCGGTGATTGAGATTGTGACTTCGCCGCCCTCGGGCGCGAACTGCACGGCGTTCCTGACGAGGTTCTCGAGCACGCGCTGGATCAGGCCGATGTCGCCGAGCGACTGGGCCGTGCCGCAGTCCGTCTCGATCTCGAGCTCAACGTTCTTGCGCTCGCATTCGACCTGGAACTCCTGCGCGATGTCCTGGGCGAGCTCCGCGAGCGAGAACGCTTCGACACTGGGCGTCACACTCGCCGAATCGAGCTTGGCGAGCTCGAACAGGTCGCCGATCAGCGTGCCGAGCCGCACCGTGTGCTTGCGGGCCATCGAGAGGTAACGCTCGCGTTCGGCATCGGGCATCGAACGTCCCTTGATGATCAGCGTTTCGATCGAACCCTGCATGGCCGACAGCGGCGTGCGCAGGTCGTGCGAGATGTTGGAGATCAGCTCGCGGCGCAGCCGGTCGTTCTCCTTGAGCTGCTCGATCTGCGAGCGGATCTGCGCGGACATGTCGGCGAACGCACGCGACAGCGCGTCGATCTCGTCGCCTCCGGCACGAATCTCGCCGAGGGCCGGCTGGCTGGTGAACCCGGACGCGGTGACGCGTTCCATCTCGCGGCTCAGTCGCTGCAGCCGGCGGGTCAGCAGGCGGAACACGAGGAACCCGACCAGCGCCGTGAACAGCACGATCGCAATGATGGCCATCGCGCTGATGTGCGAGGCGTACGAGTTACCGATGTCGCCCGCGAGCTCGTCGTAACGCTGGCCGCCGAGGATCACGTACAGGTAACCCTCGAGCCCGTTTGCCGAGCGAACCGGGAACGCCGAGAAGACCTTGCTGAGACCCGAGCGCGGGTCGTCGCCGTGCAACGGCAACGGCGCGCTGCCGTCGATCAGGGACAGGACGGGCTCGAGATCGACCCGCGATGTGCGAACGGCATCGTCGGGCAGGCTGTGGCCGAGAATGTTGCCGTCGGGATCGAGCAGGTAGATCTCGGCCGTCGGGTTGATCACCATCGCATGGCTCGAAAGCTCGCGCAGGCTGTCGAGATCGGCGACGCCGTTCTCGATGAGCTGGCGCTGCTCGGTGACGTACATCGCAATCGGCGCGTTGAGCTTCTGCGACAGCTCGTCGTAGTAGGCGCGCGTCTGGAAGCGGTCCACGGCGAGAAACGCCGCGCCCATCGAGATGACGATGGCGAGCAGCGCGGCCGCGAGCCTCGCGAACAGCGACTTCATTGCGCTCGTGCGGCGAACTTGTAGCCGACGCCCCACACCGTGACGATCATCGCGGGCTGCGACGGGTCGGGTTCGATCTTCGCGCGCAGCCGGTTGATGTGCGAGTTGACGGTGTGCTCGTACCCCTCGTGCCCGTAGCCCCAGACCCGGTCGAGCAGGTCGGCGCGGCGGAAGACGCGGCCCGGGTGGCGCGCGAGGTATTCGAGCAAATCGAACTCCCTTGCCGTCAGTTCCACCGACTCGCCGTGCAGCGTCACCTCGCGACGCGACGGGTCGATGTTGACGGGGCCGGCGGCGATCGCGCCGCTGTCGGGCCGTGGCGCCGGCGCACCGCGCAGTGCATCGACACGCCGCAGGATCGCCCGCGCTCGTGCCGCGAGCTCGAGCACGCTGAACGGTTTGGTCAGGTAATCGTCGGCGCCCGACTCGAGGCCGAGCACGCGGTCGAGCTCGGAGGACTTCGAGGTCAGCATCAGGATCGGCTGGTACCGGCGTTCGCGCCGCACGCGCCGGCAGATCTCGAGACCGTCGACGCCGGGCAGGCGCAGGTCCAGCACGATGAGCGCCCAGTCCCCTGACAACGCGAGCCGCAGGCCCTCGTTGCCGTCGGCGGCAATACGCACGTCATCGCACAGGTCGGCGAGGTGCAGCGCGGCAAGCTCCGCGATGTCCTGTTCGTCCTCCACAAGCAGTATCCGGCGCGACATAAGCTCGACGACCTTTTTGCTGGCCTTTGGAGGAGAGTAGACCGGGAATCTCACGGAAATATCACAGCGGGTGAAGAGAGTGGCGGGCAACAAGTCCGTCTGCGGCCCGCCGGGGAGTCAGTTGACGCGCTCGATGCGCACCATCGCGACCGGGTTGTCGAAGCGATGCTGGTTGCTGAGACCCGAGGCCGCAAAGCCGTCGTCCTGGCCGACGATACCGGTGTGCATCGACACGCGGTCCGCGTCGTCGTCGCGCGCGGCGTTGAAGCCTTCACCGCCGCCGGCCGGGCCGGGGATGTGCGCGGCCAGCTCGGTGTCGGCTTCGGTGCCGGCGTCGTAGGCGATCGTTCGCACCGTAACCACGTCACCGCTTCGCATCGCGCTGAGGTCGAGTGCGTTCGCCATCGTGATGGCATCGTTGGTGTTGACGAGCATCGTGCTGGTACTGAGCCGCATGCCGGCGAGATCGCTTTGCAGCACCTCGACGCTGATCGTCTCGGCACCGCCCGGACCGATCGGCGCGCCGCCCGAGGCCGTCGCGAACACGTTCGCATCGGCGTCGGCTTCGGCCAGCAGCGCCGAGTTGTCGCCGCCCTCGGCGAGCTCTTCCAGGCTTGCCGTTGCGGCCATGCCGATCGAGAAGACCGAGTAGCCGTCCGCGTGCGCGATGACGCCGACAGGTGACAAGGGCTGCCCGTTGGTCAGGTTCGTCACCGTCACCTCGAAGGTCGCGGTCGGCGCTGGCGCCGGGTTGGGGACGAACGTCGTCACCGAGTCGCTGCTGTCGCAGGCGGCGAGCGCGGTTGCGCCGAGCGCCAGCAACAGCGTCTTGTTGGAAAGGAGTTTCATGATGCGCCTCCTACTGGACCGTGACGGTCACGCGGATGACCGGGTTGAGCCAGCGATGGACGCGGCTGTCGAGGTCGCTGACGCCGCCGGCCGCGTCGGTGTCGCCGAGCGCGCCGCGGTGAATGTGCACCGTCGTGTTGGCGTCGGCCATCGCCGCGCCCGTGCCGCCCGTTCCGGCGAGACCGCCCGGGTCGGCCGGCATGCCCGGCGCACCCGGTGCGCCGCCGCCGTTGAGGATCTCGTCGTTGGCCTCGGTACCGGCGTCATAGGCCGGAACGTCGAACGTGTAGGTGCCGGGCTCGGTGGGGATCTCGACGGCGTTGAGTCCGGCAAACGCATCGTTCGTCGGCAACAGCATCGCGACGATCGTCAGGCGATCGTTGGACGTGCCGTCCGTGTTCATGTCGAACGTCGTACTGGCGGTCGG
The DNA here is from genome assembly GCA_028277265.1 of Woeseiaceae bacterium. GTDB lineage: Bacteria > Pseudomonadota > Gammaproteobacteria > Steroidobacterales > Woeseiaceae > UBA1847. Next base: position 5,305 of record JANQGP010000405.1, read on the forward strand.
CGCGAGCAGGCCGCCGGCCGGGTTCTCGACGACCGTTGCGCCGAGGCCGTTGACGTCGGCGACCAGTCCCGAGATGTCGCCGCCCTCGGCCATCGCCTGCAGGTTGGCCGACGCGGCCTCGCCGACGTTGAACAGGCTCGTGCCGGCCGGGTGCGCGGCGACGAGAAACGGCGTGTAGTAGATCGCGTTGCTCAAGTTCTCGATTTCCACGCTGAATTGCGTGGCGTTCGCGGCGGGCGCGGCGGCGAGCGACGCGGCCAGCAGCCCGGCATAGAGTGTTTTCTTCATGTGCTTGCTCCGTATGGGTAGGGATACGCGAACAAGCCTGATAGCGAGTTCTCACGCGGAGATCACGGCGCGATCACGTGACGGTTCTATGTTTATCCCGCAAAAACGGGCGACTTCGTTTGGGCAAACCGTCCCAATATCGCGGCGATTACGTATACCTGCGGGTACGGCGCTTTCATACGCTCAATTGTGGCGGTGACCGCGCAGGCGCCGCATGGATCAGGCAGAGGGACCAGGACGGATATGACACGGATTGCAGAGTCGCTTCGCGCTGGCGGAGAGCTATCCACCGCGCAGATCGCAACGATCTGCGCGGCGCTCTGCCTTGCCGTCCTGGCGTCGGCGCTGACGGTCGTCGGTTTCCTCGTGCCGGAGCCGTCCAGCGTCCCGTGGATCGTTGTCGTCAACCGCCTGCTGGCGCTGGCGGCCATCTGGCTCACCGTGATCGGTGCGACCTGGCTGATCCTGACCCGGCGCCGCAGCAACGCGGTGACGCTGCGCGAGGCGCAGCTCGAGGCCGACAAGGCGCGGGCGGCGAAGCTGCGTTTCCTGCAGACCGTGAGCAACGACATCCGTCATCACCTGCAGACGCTCGTGCTGTTGAACGGCGCCCTGATCCGCACGGTCGACGACCCGAAGGCGCAGAAGATGTTCGCCGGGCAGGGCGACGCGCTCGCGCACCTCTCCGACCTGATGAACTCGCTGCTCGACATCACCGACATCGAGACCGGCGAGGTGACGCCGGCGATCGAGGAGTTCCAGCTCGAGGACGTGCTCGTCACGCTCAACGAGGAGTTCCGCGACAAGGCGCGCGCGAAGCAGATCGAGCTCGAGATCGTGCGGGCCGAGGCGGTCGTGCGTACGGACCGGGAACTGCTCACGAAGATGCTGCGCAGCCTCGTCTCGAACGGCATTCGCTATACCGAGAAAGGCAAGGTCACGGTCGACTGCCAGCCGGTCACCGGCGGCCTGCGCATCACGGTGCAGGACACGGGCATCGGCATCGCCGACGACCATCTCGCCGACATCTTCGACGAGTTCTATCGCATCGACAACGACCCGGCCGCGCGCGACAACGGGCTGGGCCTCGGGCTGACGATCGTCGAGCGCATCTCGCGGCTGCTCGACATCAAGCTGAACGTGACCTCGCAGGTCGGCGGCGGTTCGATGTTCACGCTGCTCGTGCCGGTCGTGGCGAACCCGCTATAGGGCGAGCTCCATCTGGATGAGCGGCCTTTCGCCGTCCCACAGTTCCTCGCGCTGGTTCATTACCTCGACGAACCCGAGTTTCTCGTAAAGCGTCTGCGATTCGGGCAGGCCGTCGGTCGTCTCGAGGAAGATCTTCGTGCAGCCGTTCTCGCGGCTGTAGCGCAGTGCGCGGTTCACGAGTTCCTTGCCGAGCCCGATGCCTCTCGCCGACGGATCGACGAGCACCCAGCGCAGCTGTGCGAGCTCACCGTCCCGCAGGACGATGGCCGTGCAGCCGACGAGCTCGCCGCCGCGCTCGGCGAGCCACAGGCGGCCGTTCTCGCCGGCATCGAGCACGTACTCGGCGATCGTGCGCGCGACGAAGGCCTCGAAGGTCAGGCCGAAGCCGGGCAGGTGGTCGTAGCAGGTGCCGTGCAGGGCGATGACGCGTCCGAGGTCTCCGGTCCGCAGGTCGTGACGGATCGAGATGTCGTCAGTCACGGGTGCCGTTGCGGCGTTCCCTGCCGGGCGCCGGCCGGTCCGCGTGCTCGACGGGCAGGGAATCGGCGACGTAGGCCGGCCCTTTCATGATGTGCACGACGACGCAGCCGATCGCGACCGTGAACACGGCCGTGAGCAACGAGATCTGCGTGGCGATCGCGAAGATGTCGACGGTCTTGATGTGCTTGGCCTGGTCGATCTCGGGCGCGCTCGGCAGGATGCGCACGAGCACGGGCATGGCCGCGATCGCGAGGGTGCCGAGAATCGTGATCAGCGGCAGCTTCTTCCAGATCCGTACCTCGAACCCCGGCGGGGTCTTGCGTTCGTGCAGTTTGTTCAGCCAGCTCATGGTGCCATCTTACCGCCTGGCGGTTGCGGGAGTAAGTACTTCTACGTATCCTGCGCCGCCCGTCAACCTCACTCGGGCGGCAGGGGTCTCGTGACGATGAAGATCGCCGAGGCGGTCAGCACGACGGCCTGGATGG
>JANQGP010000418.1 GCA_028277265.1 Woeseiaceae bacterium
ATGTGGATCTGCGAGTAATAGGTCAGGATGTAGTTGAGCCCGAACAGCAACAGCCCGAGCAGCATGAACGAGAGGTGATGGCGCGCGGCGAAACGCAGCGGCAGGCCGCGATACCGGCTCCAGCAAAAAAGCAGGCAAGCGGCGGCCGAGTATCGGTAGACCACCGATACTTCCGGTGCGACGAGGCCGAGCTGGAACTCGATGGCGAAGAACGTCGAACCCCAGATCAGTACGGTCAGCGCGTACAGCGTCGTGTTGTTCATTTGCATCGACGGCTGTCCAGGTTATAGAGCGAGTCCTCCAGGATCCTCGCACTCAGGTTGCGGTATCGATGCAGCCGGAGGGACGGCGCGACGAGCCGGTCGAGCAGAAGCCGCGGCAGGGACCGGTAGGATACCGGGAAGTTGAACCGCGCGGTGCGGACATCGCGCGGGCACTGCTGGCAGGCATTCATAGCGGTTTCCTCCTGTCGACTCATGGCCTGACATTGACTGTACGGAAACACTGGTGATATAACAGAAACAATTTCCAAGAAATTAGACCTGTACAGTCATGCTCGATGTCGACAAGCAACGCGATGCGTTCCTGTATCAGCAAGTTGTTGATCTGATAGGCGAAAACATCGATTCGGGGACGCTCTTGCCGGGCGATCGCCTGCCGTCGCTCAGGAAGATGAGCAAGTCCGTCGGCGTCAGCATCCCCACGGTCCGCCAGGCCTACATCGAGCTCGAGCGGCAGCGCCGGGTCGAGTCGCGCCCGCAATCCGGCTACTACGTGCGTCACCGCATGGCGAACGAGATCGTCCGGCCTACGCGGACCGTGGACGCCGATCCCGCGCGGCTGCGCTGCCGTTCACTGATGGAGCGGGTCTACGACGGCGTCAACGATCCGGGCCTCGTACCCCTCGGCATCGCCAACCCGACCATGGCGAAACCCGCGGCGAAGACCCTGCATCGCACGATGAAGCGAATCATGGCCAGGGCGGAGGAGCGCAGCATCGGCTACGCGTCGACCCTGGGCGAGCCGTTGTTGCGGCGGCAGATCGCCTATCACTACCTCGACACCATCGGCGTAAAGGTCGAGCCCGATGAAATCTGTATCACCAACGGCGGACAGGAGGCGCTGCTGCTCGCGTTGTCGGCTGTCGCATCCGCGGGCGACGTCGTCGCCGTCGAAACACCGACCTACCACGGCATGCTGGAGCTCATCGACAGCCTCGGCATGCTGGCCGTCGAAGTGGAAACCTGCCCGGAGGAGGGCGTGACGCTGTCGGCGCTGGAGCAAACGCTGGGCAAGCACCCGGTCAAGGCCTGCATGTTCTCGACAACGCTCGGCAACCCGCTTGGCGTGACGATGCCGGCACACGATCGCGCGAGACTCGTGAGGATGCTGGAGGCGCACGACGTGGCGCTGGTCGAAGACGACGTTTACGGTGACCTGCTGTTCGACGGTAGCCGTCCGGTGCCGGCGCAGTTTCTCGGCAGCAACGCCCGCATACTCACGTGCGGCTCGTTTTCCAAGACGGCGAGTCCGGGCTACCGGATCGGATGGACCGTTTCGCGGGAGTACACGGATGAGATAGCCCGGCTGAAACGGGCCTTCTCCTGTTCTTCCGGGTTGCTGCAGCAACTGACGCTCGCCGAATTCATGGCGTCCGGAGACTACGCTCGACACCTGAAGTCGCTCCGGCCGGAACTCAAACGGAACTCCGAGCGGATGCTGGCACTGGTATCCGAGCACTTTCCGGCATCGACCCGGACATCGAAACCCGCCGGCGGGTCGGTGCTGTGGCTGGAACTCCCGCAGAACGTCGATGCCGAGCG
>JANQGP010000439.1 GCA_028277265.1 Woeseiaceae bacterium
CGCGGCCCTGCGCGAAAACGCCGATCTCGTCCGATTCGGGGTTGAGCGGCAGGGCCGGAACCGTATAATAGCGCCCCCGGTCGCGACGACCGGCAGCAACGCTCCCTTCGTCTAGCGGTTAGGACTCCGCCCTCTCACGGCGGCAACAGGGGTTCGAGTCCCCTAGGGAGTACCAAACAAACAGGCGGGGCCCTTGCGGCCCCGCTTTTTGTTTGGTCTTTCTATGGAGGAGTCGGACCGCTGGTTCGACAAATCGCGGCAGCGATTTGGACGCGCGAAGCGCGCCCCGAAGGGGCGAGAATCGCCCCGAGGCGATTCGAGTCTGTCCCCTGGGGAGCACCACCGCGATCAGACAAGTCGCAGGATGGCCGCAACCAGTGCCCAGATCAGCAACACCGCGGACGGGATGAAACTCAACGTGAATCCGAGACCGCGCGAAGCAGGATCCTTCAGGTACTCTGCGCGATACAGAAAGCGGCCGATGACAAACACGAGCCCGATCGCGGCGCCGTAAAGCGGGCTGGCATAGTAGGCGTGAATCCAGAGTGCGGGAAGGAACAGCACGAGCTGCTCCATCGTATTGTGATGCACACGGTTCATTCGCTCGAACTCGGGGTGACCGGTCGTTGCAGGTGCCTTGATCTCGTGTTTGCCGCGCATGGTCCCCACCTGGATGCCGAACACCACGTACTGCGCCAGCGCGAGAAACGTGACAATGACGGTTACTTCCATTCTGTTCCCCTCTTGTTGATATGATCGGCCGCATGACGGCCGCCAGCGAAACCGAAACCCCGGCAGATTCGCTTGTCAGCGAGATCTTCGGCGTCCGTCGCGACGAACTCGTTGCCGCCGCATGGTCGTTCGTCTATTTCTTCTGTGTCCTGTCATCGTATTACATCATTCGGCCGATCCGTGAAGAGATGGCCGTCGGCAGCGGTCCGAACACGATTCCTCTCCTGTTCGTTGGCACCTTCGTGGTCACGATCATCGGGACGTCGGTATTCGGCTGGGTCGCGTCGCGCTTTCCACGACGAACGTTCCTCCCGTGGGTATACCTGTTCTTCATCGTCAACATGCTGATCTTCTGGGTCGTCTTCTCCGGGGCACGAGACGCCGAGCAGGATTACGTCTGGTTGGGCCGCGTGTTCTTCGTCTGGGTCAGCGTTTTCAACCTGTTCGTCGTGTCGGTGTTCTGGAGCTTCATGGCAGACATCTACACGCGGGAGCAGGGCCGCCGGATGTTCGGCGTCATAACCTCCGGAGGTAGTATCGGCGCACTGGCCGGTGGCGTCGTGACGAGTTCGCTTGTGACCGTCATCGGGTTCGAAAACCTGCCGGCGATTTCAGCGGCAATACTGTTGTTCTCCATCATTTGCATCGGCCGTCTAAAGCACTGGGTGCATCGTAAACACGAGGACGAGATCGAGGAAACCGTCGAGAGTGAAAAACCGCTCGGCGGAAACCCGTTCGCCGGCATTACACACCTCTTCTCCTCGAACTATTTTCTTGCTATCTCGCTGATGTCGATCGTCGCCAGCCTGCTCGGCACCGCACTCTATATGTTCCGCGCGGAACTCATAGAAACGGCCATCCTCGATCCGGACGTACGCATACAGTTCTTTTCCAATATGAACGTCGCATCCAACGTCCTGGCGACAGTATCGCAGATGTTTCTCGTCAAACAGGTGGTCACTCGATTCGGCATAGGCCGTGCCCTGTTCCTTTTCCCTCTGGCGTCCATCATCGGCTTTGCCGTGCTTGCCCTGGATCCCACACTGATGGCGGTGGCGGTGCTGGATGTGGTACGGCGAGGACTCGGTTTCGGCTTCGCGAAGCCGTCCACCGACATGTTGTACTCTGTCGTTACGCCGGAAGAAAAATACAAGACCAAGAACGCCATCGACACGGCCATCTATCGCGGAGGCGACGTCGTCGGAACCTGGACGATCAGGCTGTTGTCAGTCGTAGGGCTGGGTATCGCGGGCATCGCAGTCGTCATGGTACCGGTTGCGATGGCTTCCGCCGTTGTTGCACTCTGGCTGGGCCGTGAGTACAAGCGCAAGGCGAAAGCCCTCAGAGAAATAGGAGTCCAATGATGTCCTGCAATCGTCGTGAGTTTCTCTCGGTCGCGGCCACGCTCGGGCTGGCTCCCGGACTGGCTGCCGGCAGCGAGTCGATGCTGCGCAAACCGATACCGAAGTCCGGAGAGCGATTGCCGGTCATCGGCCTCGGCACGTACAGCGTGTTCGATGTCGACAGCTCACCCGGCGAAATCGCCACCCGCAAGGATATCGTGGAGCGCCTCGTTGGCGCCGGCGGCAGTCTCCTGGACACCTCCCCCATGTACAACCGCTCGGAACGCGTCATCGGCGACGTGATTTCGGCCGGCGTAGACCGGAAAGACCTGTTTCTTGCGACCAAGGTCTGGATTGACGGTCAGAAAGCGGGCGCCGACCAGATGCAGCGATCGGCGGAACTCATGAAGACAAAGGTCGTCGACCTGATGCAGGTTCACAATCTTCGTGACACCCGACTGCACATGGAGACGATCCGCGAGTGGCAGGCCGACGGACGTATTCGCTACAGCGGGCTGACGCATTACACGGCCGGCGCACATGCGGCACTGATGCGAGAGATGAAGGAATACCGGCCCGACTTCATCCAGATCAACTACTCACTCGGCGAGCGCGAGGCGGAGAACGCCGTGCTGCCCCTCGCCGGGGAGCTCGGTATCGCCGTTTTGATCAACCGCCCGTTCCAGGCCGGCCGGCTGTTCCGTGCAGTCGGCGGAAAACCGCTTCCGGACTTCGCCAAAGAGTTCGCCGACAGCTGGGGCCAGTTTTTCCTGAAGTTCATCGTGAGCCATCCGGCCGTGACCTGCGCGATCCCGGCGACGAGCAAACCGCACCACATGGCAGATAACCTCGGCGCGGGATTCGGTAACATGCCCGGCCCCGCCATGCGCAGACGCATGGCTGAGCATTTTCTGAGCCTGTAGACGATGAAAAACACGGGTTTGCCGAGGCGCATCGGCGCGATGCTCTACGACGGCTTGCTGCTGTTCGCCGTGTTGATGCTGGTCGGCACGCCGTTCGTTGCCATTCGCGGCGGTGAGGCCGTCGAGCCGCTGACCGATCCGTTCTTCCGCCTGACGCTGGCCGCGACGATCTACCTGTTCTTCGTGGGCTTCTGGATGCGCGCGGGCCGCACGCTGGGGATGCAATCCTGGCGCCTGCAGCTCGAGACCGCCGCAGGCGGCAAGCCGACCCTGGGGGCCTGCACGATCCGGTTCTTTGCCGCGCTGCTCTCATGGGCCCCCGCCGGGCTCGGTTTCTGGTGGCAGCTCTGGGACAGGGAACACCTGACGTGGCACGACCGCCTCAGCGGTACCCGCATCGTCCATTACCCCAAAGAATGACGCGTCAGCGCACGCGCGACAGCGCGATGAGCGTGATTGCGAGAAGCGCGCCGAAAGGAAGCCAGTTCACGACCGCGGGATTCAGGTTGAACACCTGGCCGGAATTCGCGAGCGTCTCACTCGCCAGGTAGTACGCGAGCCCGATCACGACGCCGATCAGCAGTCTCGCACCGGTACCACCGCTGCGCAGCGCGCCGAACACAAAGGCGAGCGCCAGGATCGGCATGATCAGTACGGTCAACGTTCGTGAGGCCCGATACCAGATCTCGGCCTCGTACTGCGAAGCGTCGAGATTGTTCCGCTTGAGGTAGTCGACGTACATCAGCAGGCCGCGCGCGGAGAGGCTCAACGGTTTGGCGAGCGAACTGCCCAGCAACTCGGCGTTGACCTCGAACGACTCAACGGCAACCGACGACTCGACGACCTGCACGCGGTCGCCCTGAAAGCGGGTTTCCCGGAAATTCTCGAGTCGCCAGTCGTCGTTCTCGTCGATACCCGAGTTCTCGGCTTGCGCTATCGACGCCAATTCGTTTTCGTCATCGAAGCGGAACAGGTAGATGGTGCCGAACTCGAACTCCGAGCTGACCCGCTGCAGATGCAGATAGACGGGCCCGTCCTTCACCCAGGCCGAATTGCCGATGTCGTCATCTTTCTGGTAGCGCGCGTTCACGCGCATGTCGCGCGCATAGAAATCGAGCGGCGGTCCGATGAACTCGCCGATCAGCCCCGTGATGATCAGCAGCACACCGCCCGACAATCCCACCATGCCGGCAAGCTTCCTGACCGACAGGCCTGCCGAGCGCATGACGATGATCTCGCTGTTGCCGGCCAGCGCACCCAACCCGAGCAGCGAACCGATCAATGCGGCAATCGGCAGCATTTCAAAAGCCAGGTTCGGCAATCGCAACGCGGTGTACATGATCGCCTGTGGCGTCTGGTAATCGCCCTTGATGTCGTCGAGTTCGGCGATGAACTCGAACAGGCCTGCGAGCGCCAGCAGAACGACGAGCACGAGTGCCGTGCTTGCGAGGATCGTACGCAACAGGTACTGGCTGAGAATGCTCATCGGAATACCCTTCGATGCCAGCCGTTCTGAACGGTCAGCAAGGTCAGAGTGAGCAGCCCCATGCAGCCATGCACCCACCACAGTCCGATCGCCGGCGAAATCGACGCTTCCTCGGTCCAGGCCTTGGCCGCGCTGAGCAGGTTGAAGTAAATGATGAAGACCAGCAGGCCAATCGCGATGCGGCCGTAGCGTCCTTCGCGTGGCCGGCTGCGAGCGAGTGGTACGGCGAGCAGCGCCAGCAGGACGGTCGAGATCGGCACGCTCATGCGCCACTGGCGCTCGGCGATGTGCTCAGGGGCATCCGAGCGCCACAGGCTGGCGAACGTCATTGCTCGAGGCCGCGGCGTCGGCGGCGCAAGACTGGGCAGTCGGTACGGGATGCCGTGCTCCACGAACTCGACGACACGGAAACTCGCGGTACCCGGTATACCCTCGTAACGGCGTCCTTCATGCAGCACCAGCATGCGCGTATCGGGGTCGTCGGACTCCCGCTGCTCACCCCGCTTCGCCACGACTACCTCGACGACGTCCTCGTCCGTGCGACGTTGCAGGAAGACGTTTTCCATGACGCCGTCGCTCGTCACGCTCTCGCCGTACACGACCGCCTGGTTCGGCCCAAAGGTCGTGAATCGCCCGGGTTCGATACTGCCGAGATCGGCCTCGCGACGTGCCTCGGCACTGATCCGATCGATCTTCGTCAATGCGGTGGGCGTGCCCACAATCGACAGCCAGGCGACGGTAAGCGCCAGCGGCACGAGCAGCCACATCAGCGGCCGGTAGACGCCTGAAGGGCCGACGCGGCAGGCCATCATCGCGGGCATTTCGCTGTCCCGGTACAGCCGGCCGAGAGCCATCATGACGGCGAGGAACAAACCGATCGGCACGAGGACGGTGAGGTATTGCGCGGCGGAAAGACCGATCACGTCAAACGCCGCGTTCTTCGGCAATTTACCCTTGGCCACGTCGCCGAGCACTCGCGCAAACTGGTTGGTCAACAGGATCATCAGCAACACCATCGTGACCCCCAGCCAGGTCATGGCGATTTCGCGAAAGATGTAGCGATCGAGTATGCGTTTCACGGAAATGGAATACCGTGGCTGCGTGCGGCCGAAACAGTTAGACTACCGCATTGTTTTGGCCGTGACAGCCCTCAAAAACAACAAGGCGGCAAAGGATTTATGAAGTATTTCGCGACTACGAGTAACGCTTCCCGGCGAGCAGTCGACTGCGTCATTGTCGGCGTCTATGAACGTAACAAGCTCGGCGCGGGCGCCTCGGACATCGATGCCGCCAGCAACGGACACTTGATCAGACTCGTCAAATCCGGCGATGTCTCGAGCGCTCTCGGCCGATGTGCGATTCTCACCGGTGTGCCCGGCGTCAGGGCCGACCGCGTCGCGGTCGTCGGGCTCGGCAAACCTGCCAGGCTCAACGCAACCGTATACAAGAAAGCGGTGGCAGCGGCCGTTGCGGCACTCGACGGCAGCAAGACGAAGCAGATCCTCAACACGCTGACGCTCGAATCGTTCGAGGGCAGCAGCCCCTACTACCTGGCACGCCACGCCGTCGAGGCGATGGGCGATACGCTGTATCGATTCACCAAAATGAAGAGCGGCCGCAAAAAGAAGGTGCTGGCACTTTCCGCCTGGGGCAGCTCGATCGCAAAACGCGGGGACGCCGCCAAAGCGATGCGCGGGGCCGAGCATGGCGACGCTATCGTTCACGGTACGAATCTCGCCAAGGACCTCGGCAACCTGCCGGCAAACGTCTGTACGCCGTCCTACCTGGCGCGTACCGCGAAAAAACTCGCCGCCGGCAACGGCCGTCTGACGACGCAGATTCTGAGCGAGGCGGACATGAAGCGCCTCGGCATGGGTTCGCTATTGTCCGTGACTGCCGGCACGGTCGAGCCCGGCAAGCTCATCGTCATGAAATACAAGGGCGCCGGAAACGCGGCGCCGGTGGTCCTGATCGGCAAGGGAGTCACGTTCGACACCGGCGGCATCTCGCTGAAGCCGGGTCCTGCCATGGACGAGATGAAGTTCGACATGTGTGGGGCTGCCGGCGTCTTCGGTACGATGGCGGCCGTCGCGCTCATGAAGCTGCCGATCAACCTGAATGTCCTCGTCCCGGCCGTCGAGAACATGCCGGGCGGCAAGGCAACCAAGCCCGGCGACATCGTCAAGAGCATGTCCGGACAGACAATCGAGATCCTGAACACGGACGCGGAAGGCCGGCTGATTCTGTGTGACGCGCTCACCTACGCGCGCCGCTTCAAACCGGCCGCCGTCGTCGACGTTGCCACACTGACAGGCGCCTGCGTGGTCGCCCTTGGCCACCACCGGACGGCGATCTTCAGCAACGATGACGATCTCGCCGGCGAGATCTTTGCGGCAGGCAACTCGGCAGAGGATCGCGGCTGGCATATGCCGATGGGCGAAGAATACACGGCCCAGCTCAAGAGCAATTTCGCCGACATGGCGAACATCGGCGGACCGACCGGCGGCGCCGTGACGGCCGCCTGTTTCCTCGGCAAGTACACGGACGGAATGTCATGGGCACACCTCGACATCGCGGGTACGGCCTGGCGAAGCGGCGCCAAGAAAGGCGCGTCCGGCCGGCCGGTGCCGATGCTCACGGAAGTCCTGCTCGCCCGCGCGGGAGTCCTGCCCTGATCCGTGGCCCGTATCGACTTCTATATTCTTGCGCAGGCTGACGAGCGCGCGCGTCACCTTCTCGCCTGCAAACTCGCCGAGAAGGCCTGGCGCCTCGGAAACTCGGTCTGGATTCACGCCAAAGACCGCCGCGACGCGGAGCGCCTCGACGAGATGCTGTGGACGTTTCGCGACGGCAGTTTCGTGCCGCACGGGCTCGCCGGGCGTAACGACGGCACCGAGGTGTCTCCGATCATGGTCGGCTGTGACGAACGGGGTCTGGAGACGCGCGATCTGCTGATCAACCTCACTGATGAAATCCCGCCCTTCGCCGAGGGTTTCCCCCGCGTCGCAGAGCTTGTAACCTCCGACGAATCCTGCCGCCAGTTGAGCCGCACGCGCTACGCGATCTACCGCGACCAGGGCCACGAACTGAACACGCACAAGCTCTGACAGACAAGCACCACCTTTGATGGACAAGTCCTACCGACCCGAAGATATCGAACAGCGCATCTACGAGCGCTGGGAAAAGAACGGCTGGTTCGCTCCGCAGGGCGACGGCGAGCCATACTGCATCATGATCCCGCCGCCCAACGTGACGGGCACGCTGCACATGGGGCATGCGTTCCAGGACACCATCATGGACGCTCTCACCCGTTATCACCGCATGAAAGGGTACCGGGCACTGTGGCAGCCGGGCATGGACCACGCCGGCATCGCAACGCAGATGGTCGTCGAGCGCCTTCTCAACACGGAAGGAAAGACGAAGCACGATCTCGGTCGCGAC
>JANQGP010000445.1 GCA_028277265.1 Woeseiaceae bacterium
TCGACTCAGGGCACTCCACGACTTCGCGATCAGCAGGAAGACGATGGTGCTGGCGACGGCTACGGTCGCGGCGCCGCTGATCGCTTCGATATCCATTTCGCCAGACCCCGATTCGCGCAGAAGGTGACGAACAGCGTATCGGCAGACGCCTCCGGCCACTGTGATTCAGTTCACACGAGACGGTTGATTCGACCGTTTTCCCCTGTTTTTCAGGCTCCGTTCAGGCGCAGCCGTTTATATGTGAATGTCATCACGGCAAGCGCCGGGACATCGGGTTAGCGTGTAGATTATGTCTGGCAACGACCACGGGAAGGATTCCGCCATGGGAACGAAAGGGACTGCAGTTCTTGCATTGGCCGCCATGCTCGCCATGAGTGGGTGCGCGACAATGAGCAGCGAGGAGTGCCTGGCCACGGACTGGACCGCCGTGGGCTATGAGGATGGTGCGCGCGGCTATACGACCGAACGGTTCTCCAAGCATCGCCAGGCCTGTGCGAAGCACGGCATCACCGCGGACTTCGCGGCCTACCAGGCGGGACGCGACGAGGGCCTGGTCGAGTACTGCCAGCCTGGCCGCGGCTTCGACGTTGGCGCCAACGGTGGCCGTTACTACGGTGTCTGCCACGTCAATCTCGAGCACGGCTTTCTCGACGCCTACAACGCGGGCTACCACCTCTTTACGCTGCGCTCGAACGTCAGTCGGGCCAATGCCGGCATCAGCTCGAAAGAACGCGAGCTGGAGCGGATCGAGGACGAGATCCGCGAAAAGGAAGCGGCTCTGATCGACAAGGAGACGCTGACGGAGGACCGCATTCTGCTGCTCGCGGACCTCAAGGACCTGTCCGAGCGCACCGGCGAACTCGAAGAGGAGATCCGGATGCTCCACGAGGAGCGCGCCCGTCACCAGATCGAACTCGACAACTACCAGGTAACGGTCGCCGACTACGGTTACTAGCGCTACTTCTACCAGTCGTAGGTGTCGTCTTTACGGCGCCCCGAGCCGGTCCGGCGGTCCTTTTCGTACGAGCCGCTGCCACTCGGCGAGTAGCCTCTGGCGCCGAACGGGCTCCGCCGATCCGAGCCGGATCGACGGTCGTCGTGGTGGGCGAACCGGCACCGGCACTCCAGCACGTCGCAGTCCGGCAACGGCAGGCGCGGCGCCGCACTCGCGAGGAACCGGCGGCCGGTCATGGCTTTCGCCGCGTCGCAGGCATTCGTCTCGAACTTGATCGAGACCGCATGATAGGCGGTCAGGGCGGAGTCCGTCCTGGGGGGCGGCGCGTTCGCCTCGGCCTTGTACTTCCGTTGTCGCAGGTAGAGCCAGAGGATCAGCAACACGAGAACAATGCTCAGCAGTGTCAGTTGCATATGTGCTCCCCGGGCCAGATGGATGACCCGGTCTCTACTCTAATCCCATTTGGAGCAGCTCGTCTACCGCAATCTCGTCGAAGTGCGCTGAGCCCGTCACTACTTTGATCGACTGGCTGCTAAACCGGCAGTGGCGAAACGCCGAACAGGCGCAGGTGGAAGTGTCCGAGCAGCCCGAATGCGGCGATTCCGAGCACCACGGTGACGGCGTCGGCTTTGACCGACGCGGCCGGCGGCTCGGTGCGAGGCCCGTCGCGGCGGTCGCAAAGGACAATCTCGAGGATGGCCCAGGCCGCGAATCCCCCGAACAATGCGATCGAGCGGTTGTCGCCGTTCGTGAGCAGGTGGGCGCCGGCCCACAGTACGGTCCCGAGCATCTGAGGATGCCGCAGGAAGCGTTTCAGGTAGCCGCCCGCCTGGGCGGCGAAGAAAAGGATCAGGCCGGCCAGCACGAGAATGGAGGGCACAAGGCCGGGCAGCAGCGGCGGAGTATAGACCGCCGTCGGCATCGCCCGCTTCCAGCCGAACACGATGATCACGAGAGCGATCAGGCTCAGCAGTGAGAACGCCCCTTTGTAGCGATTTTCGCCGAGGCGCTCGGCCAGCATGTCCCGGCGTGCCGGAGCATAGGCCGGAAACAGGTGCACGAGAATCCACAGGGTCATGCCTGCCGTGAGTAAAGCCATCGTATGCTTCCTGACGCTGTTCTTGTTGCGGTCAGTATACTGCGGTCGTCCGGCGAAGGAGAACGACGAATGAACAATGGGGTGCAGTTGATCAGCTGGTTTGGCCTCGCTCTGGCGATGGTGCCAACCGCGGTAGTGATCGCGATCATGTGGCGCTGGTCGGCCGGGACCGGCACGGCGCTTTACGCGACCGTTCGCATGCTGCTGCAGCTCCTGCTCATCGGCTATGTGCTCGTCTACATTTTCGAAACGCGTGAGCCCCTCGTCGTTATCGGCATTCTCGTCGTGATGCTGGTGATTTCGAGCTGGATCGCGATACGCCCGATCCCCGGAAAGTCCTGGCGGCTTTACCGGCACTCCCTGATCGCCGTATCGCTGAGCGGCGTCCTGACACTGGTTCTCGTCACCCAATGGGTCATTGGTGTGGAACCATGGTTCAGTCCGCGCTACCAGATTCCACTCGCCGGGATGATATTTGCCGGGGCAATGAACACGGTCAGCTTGGCCGCGGAGCGCGTCTACGCCGAGACCCGCCGGGGCGTTTCGTACGTCGAGGCGCGGCGCGAAGCGTTCACGGCGGCGATGATACCGATGGTCAATTCCCTGTTTGCGGTCGGACTCGTCTCGCTCCCGGGCATGATGACCGGACAGATTCTCTCGGGGGTGTCGCCGCTGGTCGCGGCGAAGTACCAGATCGTCGTGATGTCGATGCTTTTCGGTGTAACCGGAATGTCGGCGGCGATCTTCCTGGGTCTCGAGCGCAACGCATTGAAAGACATGACCCGGGATTCTCGCTAGAGTCGGACGAGGTCTCCCGTGTGACGGGTCCGGGAGCTGTACACCCGCATCGCGCGGGCGGTGGAACGCGCGATGCGGGATGCTGTCATTATCTTAGAGTCTTTGCTGAGCTTACGGAAATCCCGGAGGGGTAGCTCGTAGTCGTTACCGGGGCAGTGTTGGGTCGTATATCGAAATGAACGTCGTCAGGAAGATCGGCAAGGCCGTCAAGTACCTCATTCTGCTCGTCCTGGTCGTTGCCGGGGGCGCACTGCTGTGGCTGCGCTGGGATGCGCACCAGCCGCGCACGGCCTACTTCGACGAGCGACACGGTGAGATCGTCTCGACCGCCGTTACCGAGTCGCGTACGCCCGACGGCCAGAAATCGGAGTTCGTGCACGTGGGCTCGGACTCTGGCCTCAACGTTCGCTTTCGCGTCATTCGCGACGATTCCACGGACACGCGGCTGCCCGTGATGCTCGTCCTCGGGGGACAACGTACGGGCAGCGATGCCGTCGACTTGTTCGGCAACGTCGGCGCGCGAGCCGTGGTCGGGATCGACTACCCCTACGAAGGGCCAAAACGCGTCAGGGGCCTGTCGCAGACCCTGTCGGCGATAGCCCCGGCACGCCGGGGGTTTCTCGACACCGTGCCTGCAGCCTCGCTCGTGCTCGACTGGGTGCTGGCCCAGCCCTGGGCGGACCCGGAGAACGTCATCGTTGTGGGCGGTAGCCTCGGTGTCCCGTTCGCCGCAAGGGCCGCCGCACGGGACAAGCGCATCACCGCGGCGTTACTCGTGCACGGCGCCGCGGATAATCGTCTCTGGCTCGAGGTCCAGATCGCGCGGCGCATCGGGAGTCGCCTGCTGTATCAGCCGTTGTCGTACGTCGTGCACTGGCTTGCCTACGGCCCCGAGTTGAACACGGCGGAGCATGTCGCGGCCATTGCGCCACGACCCGTCGTCATCGTCGGTGCGCGCCAGGACGAAAGAACGCCCGCGGGCGAGGCGCAACGATTGTACGACCTGGCCGGTGATCCAAAACGTCTGCGTTACACCGAAGGACTGCACATCGAAGGCGACAGGCCGGAGGTCGTCGAGGCGCTGCTGCGCGTCGCGAACGAGGAGAT
>JANQGP010000454.1 GCA_028277265.1 Woeseiaceae bacterium
TCGTCATTTCCATCATCGTGGGCCTGGTCCGCGGCTTCGTCAAAGAAGCCATCTCGATCGGCGCGCTGGTCTTCGCGATCTGGGCTGCGCTCTATTTCGGCCCGTCAGTCGGCGGCGTGTCGGAGAACTGGTTCAACTCCGAAGAACTCCAGATGTGGTTCGGACGGATTCTCGTGTTTCTCGTGATCCTGGCCTTGGGCGGCCTGCTCGGTTGGGCCATATCCAAAATCGTGCGGCTCTCGGCGCTGAGCGGCACCGATCGCTTCCTCGGCGCCGCGTTCGGCGCCATGCGCGGCATTCTGCTCGCGGCGGTGGCCGTCATCGGCGGACAGTTCGCAGGCTTCGACAACGATGATTGGTGGTCGCAGTCGAAGCTGATTCCACATCTCGAGGTCGTCGCCGAGTGGATCAAGGTCATGGCTCCCGAGGGGCTCGACCTGATCACTCCGGACAAGCAAATGGACGAGGCGCCGGCCAGTCTTCCGCTCGAGGTCTAACGGAGATCATCGCAAATGTGTGGCGTCGTAGGGATAGTCAGTACGCAACCGGTCAACCAGGCCTTGTACAACGCACTCACGGTTCTGCAACACCGCGGACAGGATGCGGCCGGTATCGTAACCTGGAGTGAGGAGCACGGGCTCAAGCGCCGCAAGGCCAATGGCCTCGTGCGCGACGTTTTTCGAACGCGGCACATGGTGCGCCTCAAGGGCACTGTCGGCATCGGCCATGTCCGTTATCCGACCGCGGGTGGAGCAAAGTCCTCGGAGGCCCAGCCGTTCTACGTGAATTCGCCGTACGGAATCTGTCTTGCGCACAACGGCAACCTGACCAACTACGATGAGCTCGCGGAACTCCTGATTCGCGAGGATCGTCGGCACCTGGCGACCAATTCCGATTCCGAGGTGCTGCTCAACGTACTGGCGCACGAGTTACAGGTCCGGGTCAACGGCACACCGACGCCGGAGAACGTCTTCGATGCCGTGGAAGCGCTGCACGCACGCTGCAGCGGCGGATACGCCATTGTCGCGATGATTATCGGTTTCGGCATCGTTGCGTTCCGCGACCCGAACGGCATCCGGCCGCTCGTGCTCGGACAAAAAGAGTGCGACGGTTCGACCGAGTACATGGTCGCTTCGGAGAGCGTCGCCCTCGATGCGCTGCAGTTCGAGCGGCTGCGAGACGTGAAACCGGGCGAGTGCGTATTCATCGAGAACGACGGTACGTTCAACAGCCGCGACTTTCCCGGGGAGACGCGGCATACGCCGTGCATCTTCGAGCACGTCTACTTCGCGCGCCCGGACTCGATCCTCGATGACCTGTCGGTCTACAAGGCGCGCCTTCGCATGGGTGAGCAACTGGCGGGCAAGATCGTACGGGACTTTCCCGATCACGACATCGACGTCGTGATACCGATTCCCGACACGAGCCGTACCGCGGCGCTGCAGGTTGCCTACCATCTCGGCGTCAAGTACCGCGAGGGCTTCATCAAGAACCGCTACATCGGCCGCACGTTCATCATGCCGGGCCAGGCCGAGCGCGTGCAGTCGGTGCGCCGCAAGCTCAACGCCATCGACCTGGAGTTTCGCAACAAGAACGTATTGCTGATCGACGACTCGATCGTGCGTGGCACGACGTCGAAACAGATCATCAAGCTGGCCCGCGAGGCAGGCGCGCGCAAGGTGTATTTCGCCTCGGCAGCGCCGCCGGTGCGTTACCCGAACGTTTACGGGATCGATATGCCGGCAGCCTCTGAGCTCATCGCCAATGGCCGCGAAGCCGAGGAAATCGAAAAGCTGATCGGCGCCGACCGGCTCATCTACCAGGATCTGCACGGCCTGATCCGCTCGGTCCGGCACGACAATTCGTCGATCACCGAGTTCGATACGTCGTGTTTCTCGGGCGAGTACGTCACAGGCGACGTCACCGAAGCCTATCTTTCGAAACTCGAGTCACGCCGCAACGATGCAGCCAAAGCGGCGCGCAAGAAGGGTCACAAGCACGAGGCGAAGGTCGTCTCACTGTAAGTAAACTGGCCCTTATGAGCATCAAGGTCATGATCATCGATGGGCAGGCGGACTTTCGCACGCTGTTGATGCATCACGTCACGACGCACTGGCCCGATGCGATCATCACGGCGTACGACCCGATCGAGGCGGGACACCTGCCCGACGAATTCTCGGGCGCGGGCAATGACATCATCCTTCTCGGGAGCGAGCAGGACGATCGGGACGGTGTTGACGTGTTGCAACAGTTCGTCAGAAAGACGAGCTTTCCGCCCGTAGTCTACTTCGGCTCGGAGGAGGACCAGGAGGCGGCACACTCGCTGCGACCGGCCGAGCACTTCATACGCGAACACATCAGCCATGACTCGCTCGTCCTCGGATTGAGCAATGTGCTGCTCGCCTCCCAACGCGTGGCATCGACCGATACGCTGTTTCCCGGTGATCTGCGCACCGGTATTCACCCGCTGATCAAAGGCTACCGTTTCATACGCCGCCTCGGCTCAACCGAGTACTCGGGCGTCTACCTGGCCGAGCGTGAATCGACGCATCTCAGGGTCGTGCTCAAGGTCCTGCGACAAATGCCCGGCGACGACGAGGACGGTGGCGCCTTCGATCGCTTCCTGCAGGAATACGAAACGATCGCGGAGATGGATCACCCGAACATCGTGCGTATCTACGATCTCGGCGTCAGCGACACGCACGCGCACATCGCGATGGAATTCCTGGGTGGCGGTGACCTCCGGTCGAAGATCGAGCGCGGCATTCCGGAGCGCGCCGCCGTTCAATACCTGCGCCAGATCGCGGGGGCGCTGGCTGCCGTCCACGAGAAGGGCGTGCTGCATCGCGATCTCAAGCCCGGCAACATCATGCTGCGCAAGGATGGCTCGATCGCGCTGATCGATTTCGGGCTGGCGAAGACGGCGAAGCTCGAAAGCGAAATCACGGACAAGGGGGAGATCTTCGGTACACCGTACTACATGAGTCCGGAGCAGGGCCATGGCAACGGCGTGGACCGGCGCAGCGATATCTACAGCCTGGGCATCATTTTCTTCGAAATGCTGACGGGCCAGAAGCCGTTCAAGGCGGATACCGCGATGGGCATCATCTACAAGCATGCCCAGGCGCCGTTGCCGTTACTGCCGCCGCGTCTCTCGAAGTACCAGGCGCTGCTGAACATGATGCTGGCGAAGTCGCCCGGGAACCGGCTGAAATCGGCTGCGGAGATCGACGAATGGCTCTAGAGGCGCCAGTTCCGGAGAATATCGCGGCGTTTCTCGATACGCCGACGCCGGACCGTTGGGTCGAAGTGGCCTGCGAGCGGCTCCCGGAGATGCTGCTAGACCACGCCAACTGCGAACTCAAGGCCGCGTCGACGGCGCTTGGCTTCTTGTATCGCTATCCGGAGCGTGCCGCGCTGGCTCAGCGGATGTCGAGGCTTGCGCGCGAGGAGTTACGGCACTTCGAGCAGGTTCGCTCGATCATGGAGGACATGGCGATTCCGTTCGAGCGCCTCAGCGCGTCGCGCTACGCGGGCGGGCTACGCGATGCGGTACGTCCTGACGAGCCCGGCAGGCTGCTCGACATGCTGCTGGTTGGTGCATTGATCGAGGCACGTTCGTGCGAGCGCTTCGCGAAAATCGCGCCGCGCCTGCCCGGTCGCCTCGGTCGTTTCTATGCCGGACTGCTTGCCTCGGAGGCGCGCCATTTCGAACACTACATCGCATTCGCCAGGTCGGAGTGCGGCGTGGCGGCGAAGCAGATCGACGAGCGGCTCGACGAACTCAAAGCGCTGGAAGCGTCCCTGATCACCGAACCCGACGACGAATTCCGCTTCCACTCCGGCTGCCCAAGAATGTGAGGGACGGTACCTCAATTACCTCGGCAGGACCTCGAGTCGCGGGCCGTCCGCATCCCATTCGACCATGCTGCCCTGGTCGTGCCAGTCGCCGAGTACGATCCGGTGAACCGGGCGGCCGTCCACGTGGAAAGGATGGACGGCCGGGCGGTGAGTATGGCCATGCAGCAGGATGTCGCAGCCATGCTCCCGAATCGTGGCTTCGACCGCTTCCTGGTTGACGTCCATGATGTCGTCGCTTTTCATGGCACCGTGCATCGCGCTCTGCTCGCGTGCGCGGACTGCGAACGCGATGCGCTCCTCGACCGACTTCTGCATCATCATCGCCTGCCAGTCGGGATCGCGTGTCATCGCGCGAACCTGCTGGTACTCGACGTCGTCCGTGCACATCGCATCGCCATGACTGAGCAGGACCTTCTCACCGTGCAAATCCATCGGGTGAGGGTCATCGAGCAACGTGATGCCCGTCTCTGCAGCGAAGTCATCACTGATCATGAAATCACGGTTGCCGTGCATGAGATACACCGGCACGCCCGAATCGACGAGCTCGCGCAGCGCGGACTTCATGCCGGCGTAGTAAGGATTGGGATCGTCATCACCGACCCAGGCCTCGAACAGGTCGCCAAGGATGTACAGCGCGTCGGCTTCACGAGCCGGACCCGCAAGAAATGCCAGAAACTGCTCCCCGATCTCGGGACGGGCGGGCTCGAGGTGCAGGTCCGAGATGAACAGTGTCGCCATTTCAGTCGTAAGTAATGCGTGACATCTTCTCGATCACGATGGGCACGACCGGCGCCGGCGCGCCTCCGGGGCCGTTGTTGAACGTCTTGACGTTGACGATCTTGTCGACGACCTCCATGCCTTCGAACACGAAGCCGAACACGGTGTAGCCCCAGCGGCCCTGGCTCGAGTGCTTGACCGGGTCGAGGTTCGCCGTTTCAGGATTGGTGTTGACGTTGTCCGCGACGTTGATGAAAAACTGCGAGCCTGCCGAGTGCGGGTCGCTCGTACGCGCCATCGCGATTGTGCCCCGCTCGTTTCGCAGACCGTTGCCGGATTCGTTCGGCACCGTGTCGGACGGCTCCTTGAGTTTGAAGCCGGGCGTGTAACCGCCGCCCTGTGCCATGAAGCCCGGGATGACGCGATGAAAGACCGTGCCGTCGTAGAAGCCCGAGTCGACGAGCTTTAGAAAGTTCGCGACCGTCAACGGGGCAGCCTTGCCGTCGAGTTCCAGCTTGAAGTTCCCCTCGGTGGTTTCCACGAGGATGTGCGGATGCGCCGGGACCTTGTCGGCAGCGAAGGCGAACGAGCAGAATAGGGCGAGGAAGAGGGCGAGCAGCGTCTTGTTCATTGGGAATCCGTCGAATCTGGCCAAGCGATGGGCGCAATATACCGGACCTTGGGCCGCGCCTGTAGACGCGCACTCCGCGTGCGATAAGCCCTTGATCGAACTGGGCGGTCCCCGTATCATCGCAGCCCCGCTGCATGGGGGAAGATCCAGGTTGCGGGTGGAAGGCCTGGCAAACGGGGCATGGCGCAGTCTGGTAGCGCAACTGCTTTGGGAGCAGTGGGTCGGCGGTTCGAATCCGTCTGCCCCGACCAGCCAGATTCCGGTTAGACTTGAATTGTGCGCCCGTAGCTCAGCTGGATAGAGCATCGGCCTTTAAGTGAGGAGCCTGTGCCGGGAAACGGAACCGGTACAGTGGACCGCACCGTAACGGGGAAACCTTAACAGGTAAAGCTGATGGCAATCCCGTGGAAACCTGTGGACATCCGACGTATGTCGTGGTGTAGGGTGAGGCGATGGCCTCGCATCACACCAAGGACAAGGGTGACCTGGGAGTCCTGAAGGCTCAGGTAGATCTGTTCGAGCAGGGATTCACGATCCTCGCGCCACTGACCGAGCATTGTCCGTTCGATCTTGTGGCTTATGGCGATGGTGAATTCCTCCGGGTGCAGGTGAAGTACCGGGCCGTGGACCGGTTTGGCAAGGTCGGGGTGAGATTCTCGACGTGCTGGGCGGACAGGCACGGTACGCACACGTCGCCAGTCGACAAAGGTGAAGTGGACCTATACTGCATCTATTGTCCTGATACCGATGAGTGCTACTATCTGCGCCCCGCCGAATTCGGCTCGAATGCGTCACTGAGGGTAAGGGCCCCCAAGAACGGGCAGACGAAGGGAGTTCACTTCGCTGCCGAGTTTCGCAGGGTTCCGTAGAGACTATACGTGCGGCGCCTGAGATGGCGAAGAGATAGTCCAGACCACAAACCCGGCATTGGATCGGGGCCGCGAAAGCGGTAGTTGGTAAGCTAAGCCGGCGGTCGCAGGTTCGAATCCTGCCGGGCGCGCCAGTTTAAGCGACTGGCAGGATGAGAACCGTGGTTCGCACCGAGGAGAGCGAAGCGCGACGACAAGCGGACCGCAGAGCGGTCGCTAATCCTGCCGGGCGCGCCATTTCCTCGAGCAGGGAATGCGAAGGCGGTGCGAGCCGCGCTAAAATGTGAATTGCCGTGGTGGGCGTAGCTCAGTTGGTAGAGCCCCGGGTTGTGATCCCGGTCGTCGTGGGTTCGAGTCCCATCGTCCACCCCACCTTTTCATCGCGTGGGGCCTCTAGCTCAATTGGTAGAGCAGTGGACTCTTAATCCATTGGTTCGGGGTTCGAGTCCCCGGGGGCCCACCA
>JANQGP010000023.1 GCA_028277265.1 Woeseiaceae bacterium
GTTCGCAGCGCGATGCCGGCGCATCGGGCAAGGGCGACAACGCCGCGGGTGCCCGCCCAAACGCAACCCTTGCGGGCCGGGGCCTTTTTCACCATGACGTCGTCAAGCGACTTGGCCGTATTTCCGATACGTCCTGCGGCGCTTTCCCTCGTGTCCCGAATCCGAAGTTCGACAGTGCCCGGCACGGAACGCGATCGAACTTCGGATTCGACAAGGACACGAGCGTAACCATGAAAGCGCGTGTGGTTTTCGGATTTGACGTTCCCAAGAGCGCCAAATCCAGCCGATTCGGGAACGTCAAATCCACGACACGTGTCATGGCGAAAAATGCCTACGGCGGAATGGCTCAATCTAACCGGGATACGCTCTAAGTCAGCGCGACGGAGTTTGTTCCCCGGCGACCGGCGGTTCGGTTGGCGCGACCGGCTCGGCTGTCTTGCAGTCGAGCACCCACACGTCATAGACGGGGTGTTCCAGCGCGTTGAGCGCCGGGCTGGAGGCGAACATCCACCCGTGAAACAGGTCCGCGCGCTCCTCGCCGTCCCGTGCCTCGTAGATATCGAGGAACGCCTTCGATTCGGGCGGCTCCTCCGGCGGCGCTCGATCGCAGAAGCGCGGAATGATCTCCAGCGTCCCGAACCGCACCGGTTCGTCGATGCGCGTCTCGAATGTCAGGACGCGCGCCGTTACCTTGTCCAGCCCCTGCAACACGACGATCTGGCCTTCGATCGCAACGGCTTTCGCGGGCACGACCGCGGCCGCGAGAAACCAGGCCGCGACGGCAAAACGCTTGCTCGCTCGGCCGATCGAAACGCGCACCGATGTCATGCTGTCCCCGAGGCGATCACAGCGGCACCCGGGCCCGCGCTACTGCGGACCGCCGCCCGAGTCGCCGGTCACGAGGAAGATAACCTTGCCCAGCAGTTCCTCGAGGGAAATGACGTCCTTCGTGTTTTTCAACTCGCCTCCGGGCGGCACCATCGTTTTGGAGGTGCCCGGTTCGAGCTTCACATACTTGCCGCCGAGTATGCCGGCGCTGGATACCCGCACGACCGTGTCTTCCGCCAATTCGATGTCGTGGTCGATCTTCATCGTAATGACCGCGCGGTATTCCTTCTGGTCGATTCGCTCGCCCACGACGCTGCCGATCTTCACACCGGCGATCCGGACGTCGGCGCCGTCGGTGAGCCCGTCGACCGCATTGAATTTCGCGATGACGTCGTACCCGCTGGCCGGGCGGAGATCGCTGACACCGTAGGAAAAGACGAGGAAAACGAGGGCGACGAGGATGACCACCGCCCCCATGCCGGTTTCTATGATGTTTCGAGTCATCGCTGAACTTGTGCCTTTGGAAGTATCGTTTCCGCGAACTGATGGCCCTGCCCCGGGAAGAATGCCTTATTCGGCTTCTTGGCGGGCGTTTCCCCGTCCTTCTTCTCTTTTTCTTCCTTGCGCTTTTGCTCGGCGTTGAGGATCACCTTTTCGAGGATCTCCTCGAGGACGATCGAATCCTGGGTGTATTCGAACTGATCGCCCGGTTTCATCATCTCGGTATCGCCGCCCGCCTGAATTTTCATGTATTTGGCACCGAGCAGACCGTCCGTGACGATCATGACGACGCTGTCCAGCGGAATCTCGATCCCCGGCTGAATCGACATCGTGACGACCGCGCGCTGCTGCTTTTCGTCATACGTGAAAGTGTCGACATCGCCGACCGGCAATCCCGTGAGCAGAACCTTTGTGCCATTCGAAACGCCGTCGATCGCGCCGAAACTCGCCGTCACCTCGTATCCGCCGTCGATCCTGTCCGGGTCGCTCTGCTGCGACAACAGGAACACGACGACGCCGATGGCGACGATGAACGCGCCAACGAGCGTCTGAACGGTCCGATTATTCATTGATCGCCCCTCGCCGTTACGGCCGCCACGGTTCGTAGTCGCCGGTGGCCGCATCGCGCTTGCCGCCCTCCAGCGTGTGCCCCGGCGGACGATAGGCGCCGGCGGTGCCGGTCAGGTTGGGTTGATGTTCCTTATGCCAGCTCGGCGCATCGGCCTCGGACGCCCCCGGCAACACGTCCGTCGTGTGGTGCAGCCAGGCATGCCAGGACGGCGGCACGTTGCTGGCCTCGTCATCCTTGGCATAGATCACCCAACGCTTGCGGCGCCGCCCGGTCGGTTTCGACCGCTCCTGATAGTATACGTTGCCGAAACTGTCCTCGCCGACGCGCTCGCCCTGAAGCCAGGTAATGACGCGCGTTATCATTGTGGTCATCAGCACCCCGTCAACACATCTCCGCGGACACGTCCGCGAACGGTCCGGACTATGGCATCGACGGCCAATTCCGTCCAGCGCGCCGGGGACGAAAACGCAGGATAACCGTCCGGCAAGCGGAGGCGAATACCGCCAGGCCCTTTTCGCACGTTCCGCGAAGGTGCCGGCAAACTACCCCAGCAGGCGGCATCCCAGCGAGCCTTTCATACGCTAAATATTGTTCCCTGCGCGCCGTTAACCACAAAATATATTGCATCCGACAACAAATTGTGGGAGATATCGAGACAGCGTCCCAGATATAGACGAATTACGGGATCGGTGCGTTGGGGAACGCAGATTCGTCGACGGGACGCTGGGGGATCGGGGGACTTTTTTACGTCAGAATTGCCTCTACGACTCCCTGTTCAAGGAACATGGTGGGGGCCGGCGCCAGCGTCGCGGGCACGAACGTTAAATCGGGAGTTGTAGTGAATGCGCATACGGCGTCGTTTCACAAAAGCGGATCAGTCACCGTACTCGGACCTCAAGTTCCGCCGTACGCGCAGCGAGATTAGGAATCCGGACGGGTCCGTCGTTTTCGAGCTCGACGACATCGAGGTGCCGGAAAGCTGGAGCCAGGTTGCATGCGACGTGCTGGCGCAAAAGTACTTCCGCAAGGCCGGTGTCCCGAAGCGGTTGCGGCGCGTGAAGGAAAAGGGCGTGCCGTCCTGGCTCTTCCGGCGCACGCCCGACGAAAAGGCGCTCTCGCAGTTTCCCGAAGAGGAACGCTACGGCAGCGAGACCCGCGCCACGCAGGTGTTCGACCGCATCGCCGGCACCTGGACCTACTGGGGCTGGAAGGGCGGTTACTTCGACACCGAGGACGATGCCCGCGCCTATTACGATGAGATGCGCTTCATGATCGCGCATCAGATGGCGGCACCCAACTCGCCGCAATGGTTCAATACGGGGCTGCACTGGGCGTACGGCATCGACGGTCCGGGACAGGGCCATTTCTACGTGGACTACCGGTCGGGCAAGCTGGTCAATTCCACGTCGGCCTACGAACATCCGCAGCCGCACGCCTGCTTCATCCAGTCGGTCAACGACGACCTGGTGAACGACAACGGCATCATGGACCTTTGGGTCCGCGAAGCGCGCCTGTTCAAGTACGGGTCGGGAACCGGCAGCAACTTCTCGCAGATCCGGGGCGAGAACGAACCGCTGTCCGGCGGCGGACGGTCGTCCGGCCTGATGAGTTTCCTCAAGATCGGCGACCGGACCGCCGGGGCCATCAAGTCCGGCGGCACCACGCGCCGCGCGGCCAAGATGGTGTGCCTCGATATCGATCATCCCGACGTCGAGGAGTTCATCGGCTGGAAGAACATCGAAGAGCAGAAAGTTGCCGCCCTGGTGACCGGCTCGAAGATCTGCAACCAGCACCTGAACGCCATCCTCGCGACCTGCAACGACGACGATGACGGGGATGATCGTTTCGATCCGAAGAAGAACCGCGAGCTCCGGAAAGCGATCATCGACGCGCGCAAGGCGATGGTGCCCGAGAACTATGTCCAAAGAGTCATCCAGTTCGCGCGTCAAGGATATCGCGAAATCGACTTCCGCACCTACGACACCGACTGGGACTCGGACGCATACCTGACGGTATCCGGCCAGAATTCGAATAACTCGCTCCGCATCACCAACGATTTCATCGATGCGGTCGAGGCCGACTCGGACTGGAACCTGAATTCCCGGACCAGCGACAGCGTCGCCAAGACCGTCAAGGCGCGCGACCTCTGGGATCAGATCGCCGAATCGGCATGGGCCTGCGCCGATCCGGGCGTGCAGTTCGATACCACCATCAACGAATGGCACACCTGTCCCGAGTCGGGACGCATCAACGCGTCCAATCCGTGTTCCGAGTACATGTTCCTCGACGATACGGCGTGCAACCTCGCCTCTTTCAACCTGATGAACTTCCGCGATGAATCTGGCCAGTTCCAGGTCAAGGAATTCGAACACGCGGTGCGGCTCTGGACCGTCACGCTCGAAATCTCCGTCCTGATGGCGCAGTACCCGTCGCCGCAGATCGCGCAACTGTCCTACGACTACCGCACGCTCGGCCTCGGTTACGCCAATATCGGCGGCTTGCTCATGGCGCTTGCATTGCCCTACGACAGCGACGAGGCGCGCGCCCTGTGCGGCGCGATTACGGCGCTCATGACCGGCGTCGCCTACGCCACGTCGGCGGAGATGGCGGGCGAGCTCGGGGCGTTCCCGGGTCATGCGCCGAACGCCGACGCGATGCTGCGTGTCGTCCGCTATCATCGCAATGCCGCCCGCGGCGGCAGCGCCGACTACGAGGATTTGACCGTC
>JANQGP010000080.1 GCA_028277265.1 Woeseiaceae bacterium
TTTCGAGCTGGATGCGATCGGAGAGGGCGCGCACGCCTGGGGCTGGCGGGGCGATGGCCGCAAGGTTCACGACGGAAGGTCTACGTCGTGGGGGAGGGCCCCGGTGGACGCGGCAGTGGTCGTGATGGTCGCACTGGATGCCGACAGCGGCCAGTTATGGTTCGGGCAAGACGGTGTTTGGATGGAGGCGGGGGATCCGGCGGCAGGCACCGGCGAGGCCTTTCGGGTTCCGGAGGCCGTCCCGATGTATCCGGCTGTTTCGTTGCTGAATCACGAGGGCGGGTCCGCGCTCATGCAAGTCAAGCTGCGTGGGGGTTCGATCGCCTATTCGCCGCCGCACGGTTTTCGTGTCCCTGCAGAGGACGAGTAACGGGCACCCTGGCGGAACGCGCGAGCTCGGCGCTTGGCGCTGCTCACGCGGACTCGCCGAGCGCGCGTGGACCCGCACGCATCTTGACTTGCATGAGGGCGGACCCGCCCTCGTGATTCAGCAACGAAACGGCCGGATACATCGGGACGGCCTCCGGAATCCGAAAGGCCTCGCCGGTGCCTGCCGCCGGATCCCCCGCCTCCATCCAGACACCGTCTTGCCCGAACCACAACTGGCCGCTGTCGGCATCCAGTGCGACCATCACGACCACTGCCGCGTCCACCGGGGCCCGCCCCCACGACGTAGACCTTCCATCGTGAACCTTGCGGCCATCGCCCCGCCAGCCCCAGGCGTGCGCGCCCTCTCCGATCGCATCCAGTTCGAAATGCCTGTCCGTCACCACACCGACCGTTGCGGTCCCGCCCAGCCTCCTCCCGTCCGGAAGCGGCCCGATATTGGGAGAGCGAATCTCCCAATACCATTTTCCCGAAGATATCCGTGGAGCGATCGATGTTGCCTTTAACGTGCCCACGCCGATGTGATTGAACACCAAATGATCTAAAACGACGTCCCGCTGATATACGGACGACCCCGTCATAGTCCGCTTTCTCAAATTGAATACACGTCGCAATATACCCTTCAGCGGCTCTGCTGATTTGAAATAGAGCCGAATACTCCAAACAAAAGGCAAGTGCTTCCAGGAAACGACGGAATAATTGCGCTCCTCATCAATTGTCAAAGCGCAATAGCCGGACGGCGGGGAATAGGCGATCGAGTCCCGATGAACCCTGGTTTCCATCATGGCGGTTCCGTCGGGATGATGAAACGAGCACAGCGCCGGATAGACACCCCTCCGATCGGACACCCGGAACGCCGCGCCCGTGCCCTCCGCCGGATTGCCGCCTTCCATCCAACGTCCGTCCCGTCCGAACCAAAGCAAGCCTTCATCGGCGTCGAAGGCGACCATCAGCACCACTGACGGATCCGCCGGCGGCTGCCCCCAAGGCGTCACCCTGCCATCGTGAACCTTGCGACCGTCCCCTCGCCAGCCCCAAGCGTGCTCACCGTCACCAATCGCGTCCAATTCAAAATGTCGATCGGTCATGACCCCAATGGTCGCAGTCTCACCCGAATCGACACCGGTCGGGCAAGGACCAACATTCGGAGAATGCACTTCCCAATACCATTTTCCATTCAATATTTGCGGAGCGATCCATTTGGACTTAGTGGTGCCGACGCCAAGATTATTGTAGAACACCTGATCGACGGCCTGCGGAGTCGGCATGAAGCGCAACCTCAGCATCGTACGCAGCCGCAAAACAGGTCGCAGTGTGGTCCTGACAGTTTCCGGCATCCAGAAGTACGATCTGACGCAAATCGCCAGCATCTCATGGAGCGCGGAAACCGCTAATTTGTCGCCTCTGTTAGATATATCCCATAAATAATCAAATATTTTGAAATATGAGGTTCGTGCGATGCCTCGAGACAGAGCCTGTTCGACGTTCTTGCCGGCTCGCTCGCGAATCGGACCCCAGACCGTTTCATCGATCGCAGCCCCGTGCCACGCCACAGCCTTCGGCAGAATTCGCCGCTTCAGGGGATCCATGACGTCGCTCAACGCGAGCCTTCGCAGTCCGGACAGTTTTTGTTGACGCTTCCAGAAGGCTTGGTTCGGCCAGTTGTTGACATCCACAGGATAGCTCAATTCGGCTTCCTTCGTGAAACTGACCAAAGCAATCTCATCGGAATCTGTTACAACATGAATATTTGAAAGATCGTCTCCGAAATTTGCATAGACATAGTCGCCATCCAATGTCCATTCGTCGAACGTCGTGCTATCGTGTTGCTTAATCGCTGCATAATCGACCGCGAGCGGCGCCCAGCTAAACGAATGCAGCAGAATGCCGCTGCCATCGGGCGCGCGCCAGAACGCGGCTATCGGCTCACGCGTGAAATGGGGCGCTTCCCACTCGTATCGCTTCGTCTCCGTGTGCAGATTGCGCAGCGCGATGTCCATCATCTCGCGCCCGCTCATCTCGAGCGGCCGGTCACGATTCATGAACCCGCGAGACACCATCTCGGGGATGCAGCCCTCGTATGCGAAACGCAGGGCCGCCACCAGAACGACCTTGTAGCCCTCACGCACGCGGCGCTGCACCTGCGTCAAGGACCCTCTCGACAGCATCAGGTCGGGGGTCAGGAACACGCCGACGGCGCCGTCCTCGTAGGCCATGTGCGAGAGGATCTTGTGGCCACGCGACATAACGAGCATCTTGCTGTCGTCCGGAGCCGGCGCGGTCATCTCCACGAAAACGACATCCAGGAGACTTTCGAGATCCTGGAACAGGGGCTCGGATTGGAGCGCGGCCCAATCCCGGGACGTCGTGCACACCAGGAATCTGCATTGCTCCAGATTCTCCAGATCAGGTATATTTCCTGGAGCCAACAACGAAGCAACAAGTATATCGATGAAATACCTCATATGTTCGCCGCCCCAGAAGACGACGATGAAATAGAGGCGAGAAGCCGGACTCAGACGCGGAATCGAGGCAGATTCGTTGACCGGAAACATGTCTCTGCGGGCATCACGCTCCACGATTGAATCATCC
>JANQGP010000122.1 GCA_028277265.1 Woeseiaceae bacterium
GCGAACCCTGGTCTTGTAGGGATACCGACCGCTGCGGAACAGATCGCGAATCTGCTCCGGATTCTGGCGCATCTCGCCAAAAACGTGCGACGGATTCTCCCGTCTCGGCGCATCCTCCTGCGCACTGGCGTCGATATCCACAACAGTGTCGGTCGGTTTGTTTTTCGGATCGGTCATCGATGCGCCTGCCTGACGTATAGAATTTTCCGTATTTTCGACCTATTGCTATTCGCGGCCAATACGGATTTCACACTATTGCCACCAGGCTAGGCGAAAAGCAAAAAAAGGGGCCCGCAGGCCCCTTTCTTCGTTTGACGCTTGTGCGCCCGATCACGTCGCCGACGCGGCCGCGATGCTTCCGATCGACGCATCCAGCGTGGCATTGAACTCGTCATCGGACTGCTGCGCGCTCAAGCCCTCCGAGAGAGCCCGGGAAAAACTCGCGACCATGCCGTTCTGGCGCGACAGGCGCTCGTTGGCTTCCTCGCGCGAGTAGCCGCCCGACAGTGCGACGACGCGCGCCACATTGGGGTGTGCAATGCAGTCGGCATACAGATTGTCCTTCTCCGGCAGCGTCAGCTTGAGCATCACGATCTCACCCTCGCCGAGGCTGTTGAGCTGGTCCATGATCGCCGCGTGCAGGATGTCTTCCGCACCTTCCTTGTCCGGGCAGTGTATGTCGACTTCGGGCTCGATGATCGGAACAAGCCCGGCAGCGACGATCTGGCGACCGATTTCGAACTGCTGGTCGACGACAGCCTTGATACCGGCCGCGTTCGCCTCCTTGATGACCGAACGCATCTTCGTGCCGAAAACTCCGGCGGCATTCGCACGCTCGAGAAGGTCGTCGAGATCGGTGATGGGCTTCATGACCTGGGCGCCGTCGACGACGTCGGCGAGACCCTTGTCGACTTTGAGAAACGGCACGACGTTCTTGACGTTCCACAGGTAGCCAGCCGTCGACTGGCCGCCGACCTCGCGGTCCATGGTGTTCTCGAAGAGGATTGCGCCGAGGATCCGGTCGCCGCCGAATACAGGGCTCGTCATGATACGCGTGCGCATTTCATGCACGACGTCGAACATCTCCTCGTCATTCGACCAGGCGTCCTCAGTAATTCCGTAAAGACCCAGTGCCTTGGGGGTGCTGCCGCCACTCTGGTCGAGTGCGGCGATGAATCCGGGTGCGTTCTTGATCTTGTCGAGTTGCTCTGCCTTGCTCACGATAGCCTCTGGTGTCAGCGATTAGGTTGGGATGGTGGCGCGATTCTACCGCATCCCGCAGAATATTCACGATTGTTTCGGCCAATTCCTGACAGGCCCCGATGCGCCCGACACGCTTTCTGTCATACGGTATTTTAGTTGCACTCGTAAGTGCCTGCTCACAGGCGCCGGAGCCCGGTGATTCGGTGCCTTCATTCGTCGGCAGCGAAGCCTGCGCCGAATGCCATCAGAGCGAATTCGATGCCTGGCAAGGCTCACACCACGAACTCGCGATGCAGCCCGCAACCAACGCTACGGTGCTCGGCGACTTCGATGACGCCCGTTTCGACTACTTCGACGAGACTTTCGAATTCTCGCGTGACGGCACTCAGTTCAGCGTATCGGCGCGCGACGCGAACGGCGAGCGTCGAACCTGGTCGGTGTCCTACACCTTCGGCATCGAGCCGCTGCAGCAGTATCTCGTCGAGGCAGCCAACGGCCGCAAGCAGGCCCTCCCGGTCGCCTGGGATGCGCGGCCAGCCGCTAACGGCGGGCAACGCTGGTTCCACCTGTATCCTGACGAATACGTGGGTCCTGGCGACCCGCTGCACTGGACCGGCCCCTACCAGAACTGGAACTTCATGTGCGCCGAGTGTCACTCGACCCACCTGGTCATGGGTTACGATTTTGACACCGACACGTTCGGCACAACCTATTCGGAGGTGTCGGTCGGTTGTGAAGCCTGCCATGGCCCGGGGTCGGTACACGTTTCGCAGGCAGAGCGGGACGCGCTCGACGACGCACTGGGGCTGGAACTGAGCCTCAACGATCATCAAGGCGCGGCCTGGACGTTCGAGTCCACAAGCATCGCGAGACGCATCCCGCCGCCTGCGCTGCCGACGAGCCAGGCCGAGGCTTGCGGGCGCTGCCATGCCCGGCGGGGACAGCTGGCACCGCACTACCAGCACGGCTCCCTTCTGGCCGATACCTACAGCATTTCGCTGCTCGACGAGGGCCTCTATTTCGACGATGGCCAGATACGTGAGGAAGTCTACGTATACGGGTCCTTCCTGCAGAGCCGCATGTACCATGCCGGAGTCACGTGCAGCGACTGTCACGAACCGCATTCCGCGAGGCTGCGCGCCGGGTCCAATCCGTCCGATGTCTGCGCCCAGTGTCATCTGCCGTCCGTGTTCGCCGGACGCGAACACAGCGGTCATGATCCATCGGACGCGGCATGCGTGGATTGCCATATGGCTTCGCGCACCTACATGGGCATCGACGACCGGCGTGACCACAGCTTTCGGATTCCACGCCCCGACTTGCATGCCTCGATCGATGCGCCACTCGCCTGCAACAATTGCCATGACAAGGACGTCCTCGTCGCAGCCGGAGAGCAGGCGTCGCGTCCCCATTTCGGCGAGATTCTGAGCGAAGCGAGGCAGCGCCCCGCCAACGAACTGATCGTCTCGGCGCAGGCTGACGACGGAATCCCCCCTATCGCGCGCGCAACGTTGCTGACACAGCTGGTTCCGCCCTTTAGCCGCGATGACCTGCAGGCCGTTCGAAGTGCGTTGGCGCACCGGGATCCTCTCATGCGGACCGGCGCATTACGCGCATTGCGCAATGCGGCGCCTTCGATACGCATGGAGTTCTCGGGCGAAGGCCTTACCGACTCGCTCCGCTCCGTGCGCCTCGAGGCCGCGAGGACCTATGCCGACGTCCGCGACCTTCTACCCGCGGAACAAGCGCGGGCATTTTCCGTCGCCGCCGACGAACTGCGGTCGTCGTTGCTCATGGCCGGCAGCATGCCGAATGCGCTCGCCAATCTCGCCGCGTTCGAGAGCATGACGGGCAACGACGCCAAAGCGGTGCGCTACTTGCGCCGCGCGGTCGAAGCGACGCCTGCCATCGGGCCGTTGCAGCATGCCCTGGGGCTTGCCCTCGTGCGCGAGGGCAAGCGCAACGAGGCCCTGGCGGCGTTTCGGAGAGCCCATGAACTGGAGCCCGCGGATGCACGTTTCGTCTACGTCTACGCCGTGGCGCTGAACTCCTTGGGGCGGCCGACGGACGCCATCGATTTGCTGACCACCGCGCATGCAGACCACCCCGGCGATTTCGACATCGGCTGGGGCCTGGCGACGATGCTCAGGGACGTAGGCGACATCGACGCGGCAGTCGAAGTCACGGGAACGCTGGCCAGGACCCATCCCGAAAACGCGGACCTGCGCAGGTTACGCGAGGCGCTCGAGGCAACCGGGCGCCGGTAGGCATGACAGATCGTATCGGCCCTTGCCGCCGAGCCTCGCCGGTTGCGAAACCGAAGTCGCTTTTCGTAACAATATGCAACAGGAGTCCCACGACCGCAGACTTTGAAGACTCCACGTTATAGGCTCTAAGCGTTTGGAAACCGCTCGACCGTCAACCCAATGGAGTGCACCATGAAGAAGCTCGGCATAGCCTGCCTGGCTGTCATCGGAATCAGCGGCTGTTCCCAGTCCAACGAGCCGGAAGCGACGGACGAAATCGCGGCGGCGCCGGTTGTCGAGGCCGTCTCGACGCCCGAACTCTGCCTCGATGCCGGCCCGCAGACGCCGCGCGATATCTCGAGTTCCGACGGACTCAACCAGCTGCTGTTCCCGATGGCCCCGCCAGCGGAGGACATGAACCTCTGCAATATCCACACGCACACGAATGCGGAGCACAAAGGCCCGGGATTCAGCGTATTCGTCGATGCCACGGACAACGGCGGCTACGCGTGCAATGAAACGGCCGACCTCACGGAGGCCGAGCTCGCACCCGCGCCGGGCGCTTACCAGGGCGTCGAGCCCGGGCAGACCATCGAGGTGCACTGGGTGCACACCTCGTGCGACGCAACGCCGGGCGAAGGTCTCGGCGCCTGCGTACCGGAGAGCTGCGAGAACCCGCTGCTCCGCGTGGAGGCCCAGGTATTTTTGGTCGTCAATGACGAATCGGCGCCGGACTTCATGGACATGGCATACGGCGGCAACATCGTGAACGGCCGTCACCAGGCGAAGCTGATTCCGTCCGATACCGGCGACCCGGTGCTGTTCCGCGGGTCCACGACCGGGCCGAGTTACACGCAAGCGTCGTGCTCACCGGCACAGGTTACCTGGAACGTCCGCCCGCAATGCTCCAAGCTGAGTATTCAGTCGCTGCACGACTGGGCCGAGAGCGGCAACGTCTTCAATGAGACCAAGTCGCATGGTGTGCGTCAGCTCGTCACAGCGCCCGAACTGCTGTCCGCCATCGGGTCGAATTAGTCGCGCAACGCCGCTTCGAGGCAATTGCCGAACGTCTCGAGCACCTTGACGCGGGCGTAGTACTTGTCGTTCGCCGGGATCATTTCCCAGGGAGAGACGTGGGTGCTCGTGTACTTGACCATGTCGTGAGCCGCGGTCTCGTACTCGTACCATTTGCCGCGATTGCGCCAGTCTTCGGGCGTGATCTTCCAGCGCTTGTGCGGCGTCCGCAGGCGGGCTTCGAAACGCCTCAATTGCTCTTCTGGCGTGATGTGCAGCCAGTACTTGACGAGAATCGTGCCGTGCTCGACCAGCTGGTCCTCGAAGTCGTTGATCTCCGCATAGGCGCGTTTCCATTCCGTTTCGCTCGCGAAACCCTCGATGCGCTCGACGAGAACACGGCCGTACCAGCTGCGATCGAAAATCGTGAGATTGCCCGCCCTTTGCAGATGTCGCCAGAATCGCCACAAGTAGTGCCGCGATGCTTCCTCGTCGGTCGGCGCGCCGTATTGCAAGACGCGATAGTTGCGCGCGTCCAGCGTCGGAATGATGCGACGAATCGCGCCACCCTTGCCGCCGGCATCCGGTCCCTCGAAGACGAGCACGGCGCTGCGGTTCTGCTCGATGGCTTCCCTGCTGAGCAGGTGAATCCGACGTTGCTGGGTCGCCAGCTCGCTGCGGTATTCCGGCTTGGGGAGGCTCGATTTCATGTCGAGCTTGCTGAAGACCGTCACATGCCGGTCGGGCGCCTCCGGGATCGGGTCTTCGACGTCGGTCGCCTCGGCGTCGATCAGAAGCTCCGGCGCCAATTCGTGACCGTGGTCCCTTAACCGGGTCTTCAGTGCTTCGAGGATGATCTCCGCGACGGTCAGAATCCGATGGTTCTTGTCCGCGCCTTCGATGATGTGCCACGGAGCGAACTCCGTATTCGTCTCCGTGATCGTGCGCTCGGCCGTTTCGATGAACTGGGTGTACATCTTCCAATGCTCCCAGTCCCGGTCGCTGACCCGCCAGGCAGTCTCCGGGTCCGACTGCAGCGACTCCAGTCTCTGCTGCTGCTCCGCGCTGCTCAGATGCATCCAGAACTTCAGGATGAGCATGCCGTCGTCCGCCAGCATGCGCTCAAAGGTCTGGATCCTCTTCATCTCGGCCAGATACTCGAGATCCGTTATATGCCCGTAGACACGGTCGAGAAACGGTCGCGAATAGCGCGCCTTCAGATTGAGGGCGATCTCGCCGGCACCCGGCAGGTCTCGCCAGAACCGCCAGAACCTCGGTCGATATTGATCCTTCTTGGGTACCCGGCGATAGGAATTGGTCGTGATCAGCCGGGTATCCATCCAGGCGTGCAGCAGGTTGACGGTCGAGCCCTTGCCCGCGCCGTCGACGCCCGCAAAGTCGATCATGACGCCGAAGTCGGCCGTCCGACTGAGGAGCACCTGTGCCTCGAGCAACTGCCTCCGGATATCCGGGGCAAGTGCCTTGAATTCCTTCTTCGATACGGTCTGCCCGAGTTCGGCTGCCCTGAACATCGCTTGTTATTCTTGTCTGGCCCTATCCGCGCCACAGTCTAGCGCGACTGACCCCTTGTCGAACAGGGGCGCCACCTGCGCCGGCCACGGCGCCAGGGTTGCGCGGCTGCAAGCCGGCACAGTAGTATATTTTCGTCGCATTAGAAAAAAAACAAGTACGCGAGGGAGTCCATATGCGCCTGATGATCGCAAGTCTTCTAATATTGGCATCCGGTTTCGCGTCCGCCGAGTACCTGGCGTATTCCGTGACCGAAAAAGGCCGTTCGCCGTTGCCGGAACGGATCGACGAAATCCAGGCAAAGCACCTTCTGAACGTCGAATGGGGAGAATTCGCGGGCAGGAAGACCCGCGTCGGTGTGCTCGAGGTCGACAACAATTCCTCGGCCAGTTCGTACAAATTCACGGATTCATCCGGCAACACGTATGAAACGGAGTGGAACCCCGGCGGCGGAATGGTACCGGTCAACGGTATCGAGGCGATCGTTACCGATACCATGAACCGTACCGGTCGTTTCCGCCTCGTCGAGCGAGCGGCGCTCGGTGACGTGCTGGGCGAGCAGGACCTGGCCAGCTCGGGCCGGGTCGCGAAGCCGTCGGCGGCAGCGACCGGTCAGGTGCTCGGTGCCGAAATCCTGGTTCAGGTCGTCGTTACCGACTACGAAGAAAACACTTCGGGAACCAGCGGCGGCGCCGGTGGTCTGCTGCGGAAGGTCCCGCTGGTCGGAGGCGTCGGCATCAAGAGCGGCAAGGGGCGCGTGGGATTGAACTTCCGACTCATCGATGCGACGACCAGCGAGGTGCTCTACACGAAGCAGGTCGAATCCGTCATCAAGCAATCGGGACTGACGTTGGCCGGCGCGGGATGGACCAGTGATGCCCTGCTGGGCGGATTCATCAGCAGCTATGCGAAAACCCCGATCGGGCAGGCAGTGATCGCCGGAATCAACAAGGGCGTGTATGACCTTATCAAGGAAATCGGCGCGCGCCCTGCCGAGGGCTCCGTGGTCAAGGCAGAAGGCAAGCGGGTGTGGCTGAATATTGGCGACGATGCCGTGAACACGGGAGACCGCCTCACCGTGATGTCGAAAGGTGAAGAACTCATCGATCCGGACACCGGAATCAGCCTCGGTAGCATGGACAGCGAGCTCGGCGACATCGAAGTGATCCAGGTCTCTGAGAAGTTCTCGATTGCGCAATGGGTCTCGCTCGCGCAAGCGCCGAATCGCGGCGACCGGGTTGTGTCGCAGGCGCAACCACCCGCACTCGAGTATGCGGACAAGTGGAAACCGCCCAAGTGATGGTTCTCGCGCCGTAGGTCGAAGGGGGATAGGCGCTTCGCGCCCGGGCTCGCAGCTTCGCGGCTGCGCCCGTCGAACAGGGTTCTCATCCTCCACCGCACTCGACCAGAAACAAAGACGGGGCCCTGTAGGCCCCGTCGTCGTTTCTGGCGGAGAGGGGGGGATTCGAACCCCCGGTACGGTACCACCGTACACTCGCTTTCCAGGCGAGCACCTTAAACCACTCAGCCACCTCTCCGTTGTGTTCAGCCACCGGACCCGATGGGCGGGGGCATGTCGATGCAGCGACCCTCGGCCGTCCTGGGCGCATTCGGATCTGCCCGCGGTATCGGCATTTCGGCGAATTCATCCAGCGGATCGAGTCCGTCCGGTACGACTATGCGCTTGCCTTCGACAGGATTTTGGTGCCCGAAATCGTCGTCGCAATCGACCACGATCGTATCGTTGCCGCCACAAGCGGCGATTACCCCGCTGCCGAACACGATAGCGATCAGCCTGAACTTCTTCATCCTTCATCTCCAAAGCTGACGCCCGCTTTGCGCATGGCCGACCGCATGTCCTCATGATACTGCGCCGAGAACGGCGTCAACGGCAAGCGAATATGCGGCTCGATCAGACCCATCTCGGCCAACGCCCACTTCACCGGAATCGGGTTTGATTCGATGAAGAGCGACTGGTTCAGCGGTTGCAGCGTATCGTCGAGACGCCTCGCCTCGTGGGCAGCGCCGGAGCGCGCGAGTTCACACAACGCCGCCACCTGACTCGGCGCCACGTTGCCGCTCACGGTCACCACCCCGTGCCCGCCCTGTTCTATAAACGGCCGGAGCGTAAAGTCATCGCCGCTGTAAAGCCGGAAATCTTCGTCCACGAGATCCCGAATCTGCCGCAGGCGCTCCATATCGCCGGTCGCTTCCTTGAGGCCGAAGATATTGTCGTGGCGTGCCAGGCGCGAGACTGTATCCGGCAGAAGATCCGCGACCGTCCGGCCGGGCACGTTGTACATCAACAACGGCTTGTCGATCGCGTCGGCGATCGCCGTATAGTGCCTGAAGAGGCCTTCCTGGGTCGGCTTGTTGTAGTACGGAACGACGGCCATGTACGCGGCGATCCGCGGATCCGCAACCGCGACAGACAGCTCAATCGACTGCGATGTCGAGTTCGAGCCGGTCCCGGCAATCACGGGGATACGCCCGTCTGCTATCTCGATCGCATGGCCGATCAGTTCGATATGCTGCGATCGCTCGAGGGTGGGCGATTCACCGGTCGTTCCTGCCACGACAATGGCGCTGGAGCCCTGCTCGACATGAAAGTCGAAAAGACGCTTGAGACTGCTGTAATCGACCCGATTATTGCCGTCGAACGGCGTTACGAGCGCGACCAGGCTGCCATGAAACACGCTGAATCCTCGCCACAAATAAGGCGGCGATGTTACTGTTCATGTCCGGTGCTGGCAAGCGCGACCGCGGCACGCAAAGGTATTTTAGGGACCTTCTAGATAAATGGCACAACTTATTGTTATTTCAGCGGTTGGTTCGGACCACACCGGCCTGGTTCAGGATCTCACGAAGGTCATCCTCTCCTGCGGTGGCAATATCGAGGAAAGCCGCATGACGACCCTTGCCTCCGAATTCGCGATGCTGCTGCTCGTGTCGGGCAACTGGCACACGCTGAGCCGGTTGGAGCAAGACCTCGACAAACTGCGCGAGTCGGCGGATCTGCAGGTTTCGATCAAGAAGACCGACGCACGTTCGCCCGAGGAAGATCGCATGCCCTATGCGGTGGACGTCGTAGCGCTCGACCAGCAAGGCATCGTCTTCAATCTGGCCAACTTCTTCGCGAGTCGCAATATCGAAATCGCCGATGTTGCAACCAGCCGCTACGCGGCTGCCCACACGGGCGCACCGATGTTCTCGGTGCAAATGACTGTCAACGTACCCTCGTCCATACACGTTGCTCAGATGCGGGACGAGTTTTATGACCTCTGCGACGAAATGAACCTCGATGGCGTCGTCGAAGCGATCACCAACTGAACCCACGTCCATTCCAGGGAGACTTGATTTTGAGTGCACCTCGTATCAACCGCGTCGTCAAAGACTTC
>JANQGP010000185.1 GCA_028277265.1 Woeseiaceae bacterium
CAAGCTGGGTCGCGTGGGCGTCAAGGCATTCGGCATGTTCATCCTGACGACGGCACTCGCGATCACCCTGGGAATCACGATTGCCAGCATCGTCGGTCCCGGCGAAGGATTCGAACTCACCGGCGAACAGGGTGAGTTCACGGCGCCCGTCGCGCCGCCGCTGACCCAGGTCATCATCGACCTTGTGCCGAGCAATCCGGTGACGGCGTACGCCGAAGGCAACATGCTGCAGATCATCTTCTTCACGATACTGTTTGCAGTGTGCATGCTGATGATCGGCGAGCCCGGCCGCAAGATCGCCGAAGGCGCGGAGCGGCTCAACCAGGTCATGATGCAGGTCGTGACCGTTGTCATGCACGTCGCGCCCTTCGGTGTATTCGCCCTGATGGCCAAGACCTTCGCGCTACAGGGTCTCGGCCTGATCATGCCGATGTTTGCCTACTTCGGCGTGGTCGTCGTGGTCTTGCTGTTGCACGCGACCGGAACGCTGATGCTGTTGTTGAAGCTGCTGTCCGGCGTCAGTCCGGCCATGTTCCTGCGCAAGATGCGCACCGTGCAGATCTTCGCTTTCAGCACGTCGAGCTCGAACGCCACGATCCCGGTGACGCTGCGCACCACTGAAAGACGCCTTGGCGTGGACAATCCGACTGCGTCGTTCATCGTGCCGTTCGGCGCGACGATCAACATGGACGGCACAGCAATCATGCAGGGCGTGGCGACCATCTTCATCGCCAATGTGTACGGCATCGATCTCGGCCTGGGCGGCTACCTGACGGTGATCGGCATGGCCGTGCTCGCGTCGATCGGCACCGCGGGTGTGCCCGGGGTCGGCTTGATCATGCTGGCGATGGTGTTCAATCAGGTAGGTCTGCCCGTCGAGGGCATCGCGCTGATAATGGGCGTCGACCGCCTGCTGGACATGATGCGCACCGCCGTCAATGTCACCGGCGATGCGGCGATAACGACCATCGTCGCCCGGAGCGAGGGCAGCCTGGACGAAGAGACCTTTTACGATCCCGAGGCCGGCATCGTCGAAGACATACACCTGCCGCACGGATCGGCGGAGCGAGCGTCCTAGCGCAGCGGCACCTCCCGGCGGTCAAGAATTGAGGGACGGTATACCGATCAGAACGTCTCGGCGGCCGTGATCACATCCTCGTTGATGATGACTTCGGCGTCATCCCGCAGCTGCTGAACGAAAGCGACGAAATCGCCGAAGCCTGTCTGGTCGGTCAGCTGTGCCTTGCCCGCATCGCGCTGCTCGAGTGGAATTGCTTCCGGGCGGCCCGGCAATACGGCCTCGACGCTGTACACCGTGTAACCGCCGACATCGTTGCGCGTGCTGCCGCGCGTCGGTGACTCCTGCGTCGGCTTGACGGCGGTGAACACAGCGACCGAGACGAACTGATCGTTTTCCCGCGCGTCGCGATTCATCAGGACCGGTTCACCGGCGGTCGCGCCCACCTGTTCGGCGGCAGCGGCAAAATCGGCACCGCCTTGCAGTGCCGCGAGCATTTCGTCGGCTTTCGACGCCATGAGCATCTCGGCCTGCTGACTGCGGATCGCGCTCTCGACCTGCTCACGAACGTCATCGAGCGGCAGGCGCGATGCGAGGTTGTGCTGTGTAACCGCAAAGACCGCGGAGTGTCCGTCTTCGATCTCGACGATCTCGGAGAGCTGCGCGCCGGACAGGACCGACTCGTCGAAGACAACATCAACGACCAGCCTCCCGTCGCCAAACGGCTCACCGCCGTCGCGCGTGAAGCCGGAAACCGTCTTGACCTCGGCACCGACGGCCTCGGCCAGCTCGCGAATGTCGGTGGCGTCGAACAATGCGTTCGACAGATCCCGTTCCAGCTCGCGGAACAGTTCTTCACCCTGCTCGGCCTGGATATCGTTGATCAGTGTGGCCCGAACCTGCTCGAGTGGCAAAGGTCCGCTCTCGAGAACGGCATCGAGACGCACGACGTGGAAACCGAAGTCGGTCCTGACCGGACCACGGACCTCGCCCACGCTCATGTCGAAGATCGCGTCGCCCAGCGCGCCCGGCAATTGAGTTTGCGTCAGGGCACCGAGATCGCCGCCCTGCTCCGCGGTACCGCCATCGTCGGAGTTGTCGCGAGCGAGATCCTCGAACGACTCGCCGGCATTGATGCGCGCCAACAGGTCGTTCGCCGTGGCTTCGGCCGCAACGTCGTCGTCGTTGAACAGCACCAGGATATGGCGCGCCTGGCGCTGCTCGTCCTGCATGTAAATGTCCTGGTTGGTCTCGTAGTACTCGAGCAACTCGTCTTCGGTCACCTCGATCGAGCCGGCGACGTCGGCCAGGCGAACCTCGACGTACTCCACGTCCGCCGACTCAGGCACCTGATAGAGCGTCGGGTTGTCGTCGTAGTAGCTCGTCACCATGTCCTCGGTGATGCTGATCAGGTCGGCGACCGTCGCCGGGTCAATTGCTGCCAACGATACGATGCGCTGCTCGGCGGCGAGGTTCAGGTAACGGCGATACGCCGCCGGCGTGACGACGGCGGATCCGCCGATCGCACGTTGCAGCTGCTGACGGCGCAGCGTGACACGCTGGGCGCGTTCGAAATCGGCCGGCTCGTAACCGCTGATCGAGAGCAGGTTGCGGTAGGTATCCATGTCGAATTTGCCGTCGACCTGGAATTCCGGGGTGCGCTGGATCAGGTCGGTGACGTACTGGTCCGAGACCTGGAAACCGGCGTCGACGAGGTAGTTGTCGATGACCCGCTGCTGAATCAGCTGCTCGAGGATCTGCCGGCGTACCTGGGCGCGCACGTCGGCACCCATGGTGACGAGCGACGGGTTCTGCTGAACCTGGTCCTGGTAAGCCGCCTCGAACTGGCCGAGCCCGATGTCGACACCATCGACCTTGGCCGCGTAGTTGCTGCCGACGAACGTAAAACTCGCCCCGCCAACGAAGATGAACGTGACACCGATGAGCGCGAGGATCGAGATGGCGATCCAGCCCATGAATTTTTCGCGAATATTCTGAAGCATGGAGTTATTCGTTCAACAAGAGGCGGGGGATTCTATCCGACGCCGCAAGTCGTTGGAAGGTCAGCGCCTGGGGTAAAAAAAATGGCCCCACCCTTGACGGGTGAGGCCACCTTCTATTCGTGGCGGAGCGGACGGGACTCGAACCCGCGACCCCCGGCGTGACAGGCCGGTATTCTAACCAACTGAACTACCGCTCCGGATCTGGTGGGTGCTGACGGGATCGAACCGCCGACCCTCGCCTTGTAAGGGCGATGCTCTACCAGCTGAGCTAAGCACCC
>JANQGP010000190.1 GCA_028277265.1 Woeseiaceae bacterium
GATCTCGAGCGATGAAATCTGGCGGTCGAGATCAGCGGCCCGTTCCAGCGGGTCACGGCATTGCAGATCGAGGAAGCCATCAGCGGTGAGATCGAGAAGGGCTTTCTCGGAGCCGATCTCGGCCGGATTCGGGCCCAGCTCGTGGCGCTGCCGTGGATAGACCAGGCCCGCGTCGCCCGCCGCTGGCCGAGTCGGGTTTCGATCACCGTGACTGAACAGGTGCCCGCCGCGATCTGGGGCGACCGCGGACTGTTGAACACCCGCGGAGAGTTGTTCGTCACGTCGGCGCGGCACGTGCCTGCCGAACTGCCGCGGCTGTCCGGTCCCGACGAACGCTCGGCGGACGTCGCGCGACGCTACCTCGAGGTGCGGGACCAGCTCATTCCCATCGGCCTCGACCTGCGTCGCGTTCACCTCGATACGCGCGGCTCATGGCAGATGACGTTGTCGAACGGCATCGAGGTGCGGCTGGGGCGTCGTGACGTAGCCGAGCGGACGGAGCTGTTCCTCTCGGTGGTCGCGAACATCATCACGGGCCGGGCCGGCGAGATCGACTATGTCGACATGCGTTATGGCAACGGTTTCACGATCGGCTGGAAAGGCGGCGCGAAAACGCCGGCGACTGACCCGGCCGAGGACGGTCAGAAGATGCTCGCATCCAGGGGTACCGGTGATTGAGATGACTACCAGGCGTCCAGACAAGAACCTGATCGTCGGGCTCGACATCGGCACGTCCAAGGTCGTCGCGATCGTCGGCGAAGTGAACGAGGAGGGCAACATCGAGGTTGTCGGCATCGGGTCACACCCGTCGCGTGGGCTCAAGAAGGGCGTCGTAGTGAACATCGAATCGACCGTGCATTCGATCCAGCGCGCAGTCGAAGAGGCCGAACTCATGGCCGGTTGTGACATTCACTCGGTCTACACGGGTATCGCGGGCAGCCATGTGCGCAGTCTGAACTCGCACGGCATCGTCGCGATACGGGACTCCGAAGTCAGTGCAGGTGACGTCGATCGGGTCATCGACGCCGCGCGAGCCGTTGCGATTCCGGCCGATCAGAAGATCCTGCACATACTGCCGCAGGAATTCCTGATCGATAACCAGGAGGGCATTCGCGAACCGGTCGGCATGTCGGGTGTGCGCCTCGAGGCCAAGGTCCACATGGTGACCGGTGCCGAGAGCGCGGCTCAGAACATCGTCAAGTGCGTTCAGCGTTGCGGCCTCGAAGTCGACGACATCGTTCTCGAGCAGCTCGCGTCGAGCTATGCCGTGCTTACCGACGACGAAAAGGAACTCGGCTCGTGCATCGTCGATATCGGCGGCGGCACGACCGATATCGCCGTGTTTCTCGGCGGTGCAATCCAGCACACGGCCGTCATACCCATCGCCGGCGACCAGGTGACCAACGACATCGCGGTGTCGATGCGTACGCCGACGCAATACGCCGAGGAGATCAAGATCAAGTACGCCTGTGCGTTGTCGCAGCTCGCGAATCCCGACGAGACGATCGAAGTACCGAGCGTCGGCGACCGGCCGCCACGACGGCTCGCCCGGCAGACGCTCGCCGAGATCGTCGAGCCCCGGTACGAGGAGCTTTTCGGACTGGTGCGGGACGAGCTCCGCCGCAGCGGCTTCGAGGAGCTGATCGCCGCGGGCGTCG
The DNA here is from genome assembly GCA_028277265.1 of Woeseiaceae bacterium. GTDB lineage: Bacteria > Pseudomonadota > Gammaproteobacteria > Steroidobacterales > Woeseiaceae > UBA1847. Next base: position 1,659 of record JANQGP010000190.1, read on the forward strand.
TCATCACGGGCGGCAGCGCCAAGATGGAAGGTGCGGTCGAACTCGCCGAAGAAGTTTTTCACATGCCCGTACGGCTCGGTGCGCCGCAGTACGTGGACGGGCTCGTGGACGTCGTCAGCAATCCGATTCACGCCACCGGCGTCGGGTTGCTGCTGTACGGGTACGAAAACCTGGCCCGCCGCGATCGCCGGTCTACACCGATCGGCGGGAGCATGGGCGAGGTCTGGGAACGCATGCGGTCATGGTTCCAGGGCCACTTTTGATTTTTTGTTGTTGGACCGGGGTTCAGTGAGTGCCCCACAGGGAATACAAGCGGAGGAAGACTCAATGTTCGAACTAATGGATGGACACAGCCAGAGCGCTGTGATCAAAGTCATCGGGGTCGGTGGCGGCGGCGGAAATGCTGTCGGGCACATGGTCGACACCGGAATCGAGGGCGTCGATTTCATCTGCGCCAACACGGACTCGCAGGCGCTCAAAGGCTCGCGGGTGCGCACGTCACTGCAGATCGGCTGCAATATCACCAAAGGGTTGGGCGCGGGCTCCGATCCTGACATCGGTCGTCAGGCGGCGATGGAGGATCGCGACCGTATCCACGAGGTCATCGAAGGCGCCGACATGCTGTTCATCACGGCCGGCATGGGTGGCGGTACGGGCACCGGTGCAGCCCCCATCGTTGCACAGGTCGCCAAGGAACTCGGCATTCTGACCGTGGCCGTCGTGACGAAACCGTTCCTGATGGAAGGCGGCAAGCGTATGCAGATCGCCGATCACGGCATCGGCGAACTCGGCAAGTACGTCGACTCGCTCATCACGATTCCCAACGAGAAACTGCTGACGGTCCTTGGCGGTGAAACGACGCTGCTCGACGCATTCCGCTCGGCCAACCAGGTCCTGCAGGGAGCCGTGCAGGGTATTGCCGAACTGATCACGCGTCCCGGCCTGATCAACGTCGATTTTGCCGACGTGCGTACGGTCATGTCCGAAATGGGTATGGCGATGATGGGCACCGGCGTCTCGCAAGGCGAGGATCGCGCGCGCGAGGCCGCCGAGGCAGCCGTGTCGAGCCCGCTGCTCGAGGACATCAACCTGGCCGGCGCGAACGGCATCCTCGTCAACGTCACGGCCGGGATGGACCTGTCCATCGGCGAGTTCCAGGAGGTTGGCGCAACGGTCAAGGAATTCGCCTCCGACGATGCGACCGTGGTCGTCGGCACGGTCATCGATCCGGAGATGACCGACCGCATTCGTGTCACGGTGGTCGCGACCGGCCTCGGCCAGCAGGCTGCGAACGCCGAATCGCAGATGCGTATCGTGCGCCGCGCGCAGGCGCAGGCAGAGCCGAACTACCACACACTGGACAAGCCGACGGTACAGCGCAAGCGTGCCGTTGGCGACGGCCTCGAGGAAGCAGGCCTGCAGGAAGAGCTGCTGGACATCCCGGCTTTCCTGCGGCGCCAGGCCGACTAGTGGGCGCCTCCTCCGCTTGGCCGGCCCGGGACATACCGGGCCGGCCGCCTGTGCACCCGCGGATGCCGAATCTCGACGGCGGCTGACGCCTGTGCGCTAAGCATCTAATTCCTGTAGATTTTTCTGTTCTCTGTGGTACTCTTGCGCGCGACATGGTGAGACAACGCACCCTCAAAACCGCCATCCGGGCAACCGGCGTCGGGCTTCACTCGGGCGAAAAGGTGTACATGACCCTGCGCCCTGCCGCCGAGAATGCCGGCATTACCTTTCGCCGCGTCGATCTCGATCACCCCGTCGACGTCCCTGCCGATCCGCGACTCGTCGGCGAGACGATGCTCGGGACCACGCTGGTCAGGGACGGCGTCAAGGTGGCGACGGTCGAGCACCTGATGTCCGCGCTGGCCGGCCTCGGCATCGACAACGTGCACGTCGACCTCTCCGCGTCCGAAGTGCCGATCATGGACGGCAGCGCGGGTCCGTTCGTGTTCCTGCTTCAGTCGGCAGGTATCGAGGAGCAGAACGCGCCCAAGAAGTTCATCCGCATCATGAAGACCGTGCGCGTCGAGGACGGCGACAAGTGGGCGGAGCTGCGGCCGTTCAACGGCTTCAAGGTGAATTTCGAGGTGTACTTCAATCACCCCGTATTCAACAAGCTCAGTCAGAAAGCCTCGATCGATTTCTCGTCGACGTCGTTCCTGAAGGAAGTCAGCCGTGCTCGAACGTTTTGTTTCCTGCGCGACGTCGAAGCTTTGCGGGAGCGGAACCTGACGCTCGGCGGCAGCATGGACAACGCCATCGTCCTGGACGACTACCGCATCCTCAACGAGGACGGCCTGCGCTACTCGAACGAATTCGTGATTCACAAGGTTCTCGATGCGATTGGCGATGCTTACCTTCTCGGCCACAGCCTGATCGGTGAACTCCGCGCCTACAAGTCCGGGCACGACCTGAACAACAAGCTGTTGCGAGCAATGCTGGCCGACGAATCCAGCTACGAGGAAGTCATCTTCAGGGACCCGAAAAAGGCGCCGATCTCCTACGCCACCCCGGCTTACGCCTGAGGCGTTACGCGAATCCTGCACTGATGGACATTCCGTCCCGCGTCGCGGGCCGCCGTCAGCAGCAATTCCGATTCGTACCGCAGACGACTGGCCCAGGCCGGCGACTTCGCGATGACGACGAGGCTGCCATCATCCCGGACATTGGCCGCGGCAATGGCGCCGGCGAACTCGCCAGGCAGGCTGTCGCACAGAACGTGCGTCAGCTCGCCCATCTCTCGCGCGCGCCGGATCACCCCGGCTAACTCCCCGTCATTATTGGGATTCAGGAGCTTTTTGAGGTCATTCCGGGCCATAAAAATGTGACGTGGTTGGCGAATTTGTGCTCTACCGGCCAGACCGTGCTCCGACTGGGATTCACAGCCTTGTAATGAAAACCGACATTATGCATATTGTCGCACACGATAAGGGCAAACCCGCCGTGAGGCGGGGACGCAAATCCACCGGTCCGGGCGGGGTAATCCGGACAGCGGGGCTACCGAATTGACCAGGGACGGCACGACAAAAAGAACGCGAATTCGCGGCCGTGGCGATGCGCTGGACGGGACCGCGACATGCTCTGTAGACCACGAGAACGTAACAACGCGCCCGGGGCGTCATTGATGAACGTTGTAATCTTCGGCAAGGGGTTCGGTAAGCCCCGCCAGCTCAGCTTGTCCGGCCCGAAAGCCGGTGCCGCGGCTGTCGCTGCCGTTGCATTCGTCATGGCGATCGGTTTCGCCGGTGGCCACTGGTACTCTTACGCGACGGGTTCCGGTGTCAGCACGTCCGAACTGACCGGCCTCAATGACGAACTCGTCGAACAGCGCGAGACGATCGACGCGATTCGACAGGGCAATGAAGACACGCTCGATGCACTCGCGGTGCGTATCGCGCAGATGAATGCTCGCATGATCCGACTCGACGCCGTCGGCCGACGCCTGACCGAGATGGCCGACATCGACGGCGGCGAATTCAATTTCGATTCCGAGCCCGCGCTCGGTGGTCCTGAAGAGCCGACGGCTGCCGGTTCGAATGTGCCGGTCTCGGAAGTCGTCGAAGCGATGACCTCGCTGAGCGACCAGCTCGACAGCCGGGAAGCCCAGCTCGCCGTGCTCGAATCGGTAATCATGAATCAGAATCTCAATGAACGCGTCTATCCGCAGGGCCGCCCTGTCAAGTCAGGCTGGCTGTCGTCCTATTTCGGAAGACGTATTGATCCCTTCACGGGTAAGCCGGCCAACCACACCGGCATCGACTTCGCCGGCAAAATGGGCGACGACATCATCGCCGTCGCTGACGGTGTCGTTACCTGGTCCGGCGATCGTTTCGGTTTCGGCATCATGGTCGAGATCAACCACGGCAATGGATACGCGACCCGCTACGCACACAACTCGGAAAACCTGGTCTCCATCGGCGACGAGGTCAGGAAAGGGCAGGTCATCGCCCTGATGGGCAAGACCGGCAGGGCGACCGGCCCGAACCTGCACTTCGAGGTGCTGCAGAACGGACGCCGGGTCAACCCGGTCAAGTTCATTCGCGAATCCTCGAAATAGACGCTTATCACCGCCAGAAGTGCTTTCGCAACGGCTCTGTGCCGACGCGAATTCGGGCGACCTTGTGATCGCCAAAATAGCCCATAGATCGCGACATTGACGTCCAATTGGCCGTAGAATAGCGGCCTTTGTCTGATCCGGGGAGCCTTCGTGGCCAATTTCCTGACTCGATTATTCGGCAGCCGCAATCAGCGCCTGCTGCGCCAGTACGGCAAAATCGTCAAGCGAATCAACGCCCTCGAGGAGGGCCTGCAGGCGCTCGGCGACGCGGAGCTCAGAGGCAAGACCGATGAACTGCGTGAGCGGTATGCGAATGGCGAGACTCTGGGCGACCTCCTGGCGGAGGCGTTCGCGGTCGCTCGGGAAGCGTCGGTTCGAACCCTCGGACTGCGGCCGTTCGACGTTCAGCTCATCGGCGGCATGGTCCTGCACGACGGCAATATTGCTGAGATGCGCACGGGCGAGGGCAAGACGCTAATGTCCACTCTGCCGGCCTACCTCAATGCGATAAGCGGCGACGGCGTGCACATTGTTACGGTCAATGAATACCTCGCGCAGCGCGACGCCGACTGGATGCGTCCGATCTATGAGTTTCTCGGTCTCACCGTCGGCGTCTCGAAGTCCGGTCAGCCGTCCGACGAAAAGCGCGCGGCTTACGCCGCCGACATCACCTACGCGACCAACAATGAACTCGGCTTCGACTACCTGCGCGACAACCTTGCGTTCACGCTGGACGACAAGGTGCAGCGCAAGCTCAACTTTGCAATCGTCGACGAAGTCGACTCGATCCTTATCGACGAGGCGCGCACGCCGTTGATCATCTCGGGTCCCGCTGAGGCCAGCACCGAACTTTATGGCCAGGTCAACAAGCTGATCCCCAAGCTGACGGCGCAGGAAGAAACCGGGGAGCCCACCAACTACGACGTACCTTCCAACCGCGTGCTGCTCGAGGACCGCGGTAATGCTGAAATGACCCTGGACGAGGCCGTGACGCTCGCCGACCAGAACGAGGCCGACATCGTTCTCGTCGACGGTGATCAGAAGCCCGCCACGGTGCGTTTCCTGCCACGCGGAGACTACACGCTCGACCTCAAGGCGAAACAGGCACACCTGACCGAAGAGGGTTTGACCAAGGTTGAAGGACTCATGGCTCGTTCCGGCCTGCTCGAGCCGAACGAAAGCCTGTACGACGCCGGCAACATCCGCCTGATGCATCACCTGCAGGCCGCGATGCGTGCGCACTCGATCTACCAGCGCGACGTCGACTACATCATCAAGGACGGCGAAGTCGTCATCGTCGACGAGTTCACCGGACGTACGATGCCGGGCCGCCGCTGGGGCGATGGTTTGCACCAGGCTGTCGAGGCCAAAGAGGGCGTATCGATACGCCAGGAAAACCAGACGGTCGCATCGATCACGTTCCAGAACTACTTCCGCCTCTACAACAACCTGTCCGGCATGACGGGTACGGCCGACACGGAGGCGTTCGAGTTCCAGCAGATTTACGGCCTCGAAGTCGTCGTGATCCCGACGCACAAGCCGATGATTCGCGATGATCAGCCCGACCTCGTTTATCTGACCGAGAAAGACAAGTACAACGCGATCGTCGAAGACATCGTCGATTGCAGCGAGCGCGGACAGCCTGTGCTTGTCGGTACGACATCGATCGAATCCTCGGAACTTCTCTCGAAATTCCTGGGCAAGAAGAAAATCAGGCACGAGGTCCTGAACGCCAAACAGCACGAGCGAGAGGCCTTGATCGTGCAGAACGCGGGCAGGCCGGGGTCAATCACGATTGCAACGAACATGGCAGGCCGCGGCACCGACATCGTTCTCGGTGGCAGCCTCGATGCGGCTCTTGCCGACGTGGATTCCGAAGCGGAACGAGAGGTCGTTCGCCGGCAGTGGCAGGACCGGCACAACGAGGTCATCGAGGCGGGCGGCCTGCACATCGTCGGCACGGAGCGCCACGAGTCTCGTCGCATCGACAATCAGCTGCGCGGCCGCGCCGGTCGCCAGGGCGATCCGGGATCGAGCCGATTTTACCTGTCGATGGAGGATTCGCTGATGCGCATCTTCGGCGATCCGGAACGCACCAAGTCACTGTTGGCGCGCGCCGGTATGCGCGAGGGCGAGGCGATCGAAAGCCGCCTGCTGACGCGCCAGATCGAGCGTGCGCAGCGCAAGGTCGAGGCGCACAACTTCGACATTCGCAAGAACCTCCTGGAGTACGACGACGTCGCGAACGAC
>JANQGP010000201.1 GCA_028277265.1 Woeseiaceae bacterium
CGTTTTTGCACTTCCGGCGAAAGCCGCGCCAGGAAATACCACCGCAGCGCATCGGCGCCGACCGTGTTGAATACGTCGTACGGGTCGATGATGTTGCCGAGCGACTTGGACATCTTCTTGCCGTCCTTGTCGACAATATGGCTCAGGCAGATGCAGTTCCGGTACGCAACACTGTCGGAGACGAGCGTCGCAATCGCGTGCAGCGTGTAGAACCAGCCGCGGGTCTGGTCGATCGCCTCGCAGATGAAGTCGGCCGGAAAGTGCTTCTCGAAGCTCTCCCGGTTCTCGAACGGATAGTGCCACTGGGCATACGACATCGCACCCGAATCGAACCAGCAGTCGATCACCTCGGGGATGCGCCGCCACGTCCTGCCGTCTTTCTCGAAAGTAACCTCGTCGACGGCGGGCCGGTGCAGGTCGAGTTCGCCGAGGTCCCTGCCCGTCAGCTCCTCGAGTTCCGCGACCGAACCGACGCACATGAAGTCCTCGCCATCGGTCCATACCGGCAGGGGCGTTCCCCAGAAACGTTCGCGCGACAATGCCCAGTCAACGTTGTTCTCGAGCCAGTTGCCGAAGCGGCCATCCCTGATGTGCTCGGGCACCCAGTTAATGGTCTGGTTGAGCTCGGCCATGCGTTCGGCGAACTTCGACGTGCGGATGTACCAGGCGTTCTTGGCGTAGTAGAGGATCGGGTCGCCCGTGCGCCACCCGAACGGGTAGTTGTGCCGGTAGCGCTCCGACCGAAACATCAGGCCGCGATCCTTTAGAATGCGGATCAGGATCTTGTCCGCGTCTTTGAAGAACAGCCCCTTGACCGGCTCGACGGCATCGATGAAGTTGCCGTCCAGCCCCACACCGTGGACGACGGGCAGGCCGTTGGCCTGGCCGAAGGCGAGGTCGTCGACGCCGTAGGCCGGTGCCGTATGCACTATGCCCGTGCCGTCTTCGGTGCTCACGAAATCGGCGGCCATAACGCTGAACGCGTTCTCGGCTTCGACATCGAGGTAGTCGAACAATCGTTCGTAACGCATGCCGACGAGTTCCGAACCCTTGACGGTCCTGACGACCTTGTGTTCGACATCGCGGAATACGGCGTCGCGCAATGCCTCGGCGAGGATCAGCGTCTCGCCGTCCGATTCGCAATAGCTGTAGTCGATGTCCTCACCGACGGCGAGCGCAAGATTCGACGGCAGCGTCCAGGGGGTCGTCGTCCAAACGAGGATGTACGTGTCGACTTCACCCGCGACCTTGAAACGGACCGTGATCGACGGGTCTTCGGTTTCCCTGTAGCCCTGCGCCAGCTCGTGCGATGACAGGGTCGCGCCGATGCGCGGATCGTACGGCACGACCTTGTAGCCCTTGTAGATGAGGTCCTTGTCCCAGATCTCCCTGAGCAGGTACCACACCGACTCGATGAACGAGTTGTCGAGTGTGTAATAGGCCTCGTCGAGATTGACCCAGAACCCCATGCGTTCGGTCATGGCCTCCCAGTCGGAGATGTAGGTCATGACCGATTCGCGGCACAGGCGCGTAAACTCGGCGATGCCGACCTTGGCTTCGATCTCCGCCTTGTCGTAGCTGTCGATGCGCCCTTCTTTCTTGAGGAGCTTCTCGACTTCGTGCTCGACCGGCAGGCCGTGCGTATCCCAGCCGGCCTTGCGCGGCACGTGGTAACCGCGCATCGTTTTGTAACGCGGGAAAACGTCCTTGAACGCACGTGCCAGCACGTGGTGAATACCCGGCTTGCCGTTGGCCGTCGGCGGGCCCTCGTTGAAACTGAACTGCGGACCGTCCTTCGTGGCTTCGACGGTCTGGCCGAAAACGTCATGCTCACGCCAGAACGCCAGCACCTCCTCCTCGAGGGCCGGACCGTCGTAGCGACCGGTGACTTCTTTGAAACTCAAATCCTGCTCCATCAAAAAAGCCCCGGGGAAAACAGAGGGACGGTTTACCTGTTTCCATATTCACAACCAGCCGGCAGCCAGCTGCAAATAGGTAAACCGTCCCTCTGTTTTCCCCGGGGCGAAGATTCTCGCGGTACCACCCGGTTTCGCGGCAAAGCCGCCTCATGGGCCATCCGGGCCCGTCGTCCGTCTCGTGGACCAGCCGGCCAGGCCTACTGCGCAACGCGGTTCGGTTGGCGACTCCGGGGTGATATTCGGCAGGTCGAGGCCCGGAGCTCGCACCAACCTCCGGTCGCTTGTGCCTGACTGGTCTGCTTACTCGTCCCCATCAGCGTCTTGACCGCGAAATTAGCGGGGACAAGCCAAAAAAACAAGCTGTTTCGGTGCGCTTTCCTATCGCTTGCCCCGCACCATGCGGAAGAACCAGGTAATGAACACCGCGAACGCGGCGGCTCCAACGAGCATCGCAACAATCTCGGTGCCGAGCCAGTCTGTGCCGATGCCGTCCGGCCGCGCACTCTTGGCAACCGCGACCAGTGCGATACCGACGCCCAGCAGGCCTTCGCCACCGACGAATCCGCTGCCCAGCAGGATGCCGCGCTCTCGCCGATTCGCCACCTGGGTCTCGTCCTTCGCCTTGCGTTCCATCCACAGCCGGATCAGGCCGCCGACGAATATCGGGGTCATCGTCGAGACGGGCAGGTAGACGCCGACCGCGAACGGCAATGAAGGAATCCTGAGGAGTTCACAGGCGATCGCGATGCCCGCGCCGAGCGCGACGAGTGCCCACGGCAGGTTCTGATCGAGTACGCCGTCGATGACCAGTTTCATGAGCGTGGCCTGAGGCGCCGGGAGTTCCGTGCTGCCGAAGCCGAAGCCCTTGCCGAGCGCCAGCACGGTCAGGCAAACGAAGACCGCGGACGTCAGCACGCCGATCAGTTCGGCGGTTTGCTGCCGGCGCGGTGTCGCGCCGAGGAGAAAGCCGGTCTTCAGATCCTGGGACGTATCGCCCGAGATGGATGCCGCAATCGCGACGACGCAGCCGACGGTCAGCGCCGCGGCTTTGCCCATCGTGTCGGTCCAGCCGAACATCAGGAAGATCGACGCGGTGCCCAGCAGCGCCGCGATCGTCATGCCGCTCGTCGGGTTGCTGGTCACACCGACGAGGCCGACGATACGCGAAGCCACCGTGACGAAGAAGAAAGCGAAGACCACCACGCAGATCGCCGCCGCCGCCCGAATACCGACGTCACCGACCGCGCCGAACACCTGCGGTACGAGCACGAGTACGGAGGCGATGATCAGCACACCGATGCCGACGACCTTGAGCGGCAGGTCCGAGCCGGTGCGCTTGACAGCGGCCGGCGCCTGACCCTGACTGATTCTCTCGGTGAGCTGCGCCGATCCGATCCTGAAGCTGCTGACCATGACCGGGACGCTGCGAATCAGCGTGATGATGCCCGCGGTCGCGACGGCGCCTGCGCCGATGTACCGCACGTAGCGCGTCCAGATCTGGCTTGGCGACATGTCGCGAATCAGGTTGACGGTCTCGGGATAGAACGGTGCCGTCAGATCCTCACCCCAGTAGTCGATTACCGGGATGATGATGAGCCACGACAAGAGGCCACCGCCGACCATCACGGCGGCGATCCTCGGGCCGAGAATGTAGCCGACGCCGAAAAGCGCGGCCGACAGGTCCATGCCCAGTTCGCCTTTGCGCAGGAACGGAACTTTCGAATGAACCGCGCCCGGGATCACGTTGATCCAGGAGGTCAGAAACTTGAAGAACGCACCGCCAGCCAGACCGTAGAAGACGAAGCGCGCGCGCCCGCCGCCGATCTCGTTGGCGACCAGGACTTCCGCGCACGCTGTCCCCTCCGGATAGGGCAACTTGCCGTGCTCGCGTTCGATCAGGAAACGCCGCAGCGGAATCATGAACAGGATGCCGAGCAAGCCGCCGGACATCGCCAGCAGGGTCATCTGCAACAGCTCCGGCGGCATCCCCCACATGAACAGCGCCGGCAGCGTGAAGATCACGCCGCTGGCCAGCGAGCTCGATGCCGAACCGGTCGTCTGCGAGATGTTCGTTTCGAGGATCGTGCCGCCTATACCTAAGCCGCGTAGTGCCCGGAACACGGCAACCGTCATGACGGCCACGGGAATCGACGTGCTGATCGTCAGCCCGGCACGCAAGCCGAGGTAGGCATTCGCGGCGCCGAAGATGATGCCGAACAGGATGCCGAGTCCGACCGCTTTGATCGTAAACTCGGCCGGCGACTCGGTCGCCGGCACGAAAGGATCGTAGGCGTCGCCTTCGGCAATGGGAACGTAGGCTTTCTGGCTGAGTCCGTCTTTGCGCATATTCTTGTTGTCCGGTGCTTAAGGCCTCGTGTGATTCTACTTCAGGTCTCCGCGGAATATGCGATAGTGCCCGGCACGATGGGCAGAGCATTGATTACAGGGGCTTCGGCGGGTCTCGGCGCCGAGTTCACACGCCAGCTGGCCGCAGACGGCAAGGATCTCGTCCTCACGGCGCGGCGCGTCGGGCCGATGGAAGCGCTCGCCGCGGAGCTCCGCGACACGTACGGGGTCGAGGTCGATGTCCTGACCGCCGATATGTCCGAACCGGGTGCACCGGGCCGCCTGTTCGAGCAGACACGGCAGCAGCGTCTCGACGTCGACTTCCTCATCAACAACGCGGGCTCCGAGGGACCGGACCTGATCCAGTCGCGCGGCTGGGATCGCCACGACGCCTACATCCGTCTGATGATGACGTCCGTCGCGGCGATGTGCCACGAGTTCATGCCGGCGATGATCGAGAACGGCAACGGTCGCGTCATCAACGTTGCATCCGTGGCCGGTCAACTGTCCGCCCCCGGCGACTACAGTTACGGGCCGACCAAGGCCTACGTCATTGCGCTGTCGAAAGCGCTTGCGTCGGCCTACCGCGATCAGGGCGTCTACGTGCTGGCGCTGTGCCCGGGCTTCACGCACACCGACTTCCATGCGTCCGAGCGGCTGACGGAAATGAAACGCGGCATGCCGCGATGGCTCTGGTACGACGCGGACGTCGTCGTTCGCGAAGGACTCACCGCGCTCGAGAAAGGCAAGAGCGAATACACCTCCGGTCGCCTTTACCGCCTCCTCGTCCCGGTATTGCGGCTGCGCTTCACACAAGGCCTGATCAGGCTGTTCGGCGTCAAGATCTAGTCGCGCACGCCGAACTGTGAACACCCGGCGTCAGGGCGCTGTCACGGCACCGTGGACGAGCCACAGCCACATCGCGGCGAGCACGAACCAGCTGGCGCCGTACGCGGCCACGCGCTGCGGAATCCTGTTGCTCGTCAGGTGAATGACGGCGTGCGCGACTCGCGCTGCGACGAACAACCAGGCCAGGACGAGCATGGGAATACCGCCCAGTCCGCTGACCATGGCGACGATGCACGCGACGTAGAAAAGCACGGGGTTCTCGAACAGATTCGTGAAGTGCCGCGCATTCTGGGCCGCCTGGCGCGGCTCGGTGTTGTCACCCTGATAGGTCTTGTAGTAACGCACATCGACGTCGCCGCTGCGAACGGCGGCGAATCGACCGCGCACCATGCGAAACAGGACGACGATGGTCAACAGCACCAGGGCCGCCATCGGGTAAATCAGTTCCAGCTGAGTCATTCCCTAACTTTGCGGTCTCGCGGAAACTGCTGTCAATGGAGCGCCGGTGACTCGAGGGCGTCGGTGCCTTCGCCGAACATCGCCCGATCGAACGCATTCACGATGTTCTCGGCCGACTGGGCGCCGACCAACAGCAGCCTGCGATTTAGCAGGAAGCCCGGTGCGCCCGCAAGACCGCTGGCGCGCACCTGGCCCTCTCGCGTCAGGACGACCTGGCGAAGTTTCTCGCTCGCGACGGCATTGACCGTCTCATCGCGCGTAATCCCGTGCGACCGCGCGATCTCGATGAGCTCCCCGCGGTCGCCGATGTTTCGCCCATGCTCGAAGAACGCGGACATCAGGTCTTCGGCGAGCGCGGTCTGGTCAACGCCGATCGTCTCGGCGAGCTGCATGAGCTGATGCACCGGCAGCGTATTGGGCACGTGACGGATTCGGTCGAAGCGAAATGCGATACGCTCGTTGCGGCCATCCTGCGCGATGTGCTCGAGGACAGGCTCGACGTTCGCCGGGCTGCTGAATCGCCGGGTAAGGTACTCGTCGAACGACTGACCTTCGGGCGGAATCTCGGGATTGAGCTGGAACGGGTGCCACGTGGTTTCCGACGGTCCCTTTACGGCCTTAAGCGCCTGGTCGAGCCGGCGCTTGCCGAGAAAGCAGAAAGGGCACACGAAATCCGCGATCACCTCGACGTGCAACGCGGCGGTCTGCGTGACCCGGTCGTTGGTCCGGACAATGTTGGGAAGTGTCTCGCTCACTGATTCGATCCTCCAGATACGCCCTACATGAGGCCCGATGGCGTGAAATCAACCATAGCCCGGCCCGCTTGAATCGATGCTGAACGGGACTAGCGATTGACGAGGTCCCTGAGTCCTTTGACCCAGGAAAGGTACGCCACGCTCCCGGCGATGAGGAAGTTGATCACCTCTTTGACGGTGACGATATCGGCATTTTCGGCGAAGATCGCATCATTTGGCACCAGAACCCGCACTCCCATGCCGAGAATCAGCGCAATGAGCGTGACGAGGGACTCGAAGGCGGCGACGAACGTCGCCCGGGCAGGCCGCCACAGGATGAGCACGAAGCACGCGATGCAGGCGACGTAATAACCGAAGCGGGCCGCCGGCCAGGGCTCGAGGAACGCGACACGAACATTGACGCCGAAGAAATAGTCGAGAATGACGAACAGGACGGTTGCGGCATAGTACCCGGGCAGGATACGGGCGATACTCATGGTACGGACTCGTGACAACGTGGTGCGAGCATCTCCTGCCTTCGCCCGATGTGCAATATTTGGCCCGGGGAGCCGGTCTTGGTACTCAGGCATCCCGCGCGAGGAGAAACCGATTGCTGATTCGAAGACCCGCTGATATTCGCCCGTCCGAAATTACGAGCGAGACCAATTACCTGAATCGCCGCGAATTCATTCGTGCCGGTGCGATTGCGGGCGGCAGCCTGCTCGCCCCGGCCGCCCTCGCCGCGGTGATTCCCGAGCAGCGCCGTGCCCGGCTCGACGGCGTCGCCAAGAGCCCGTTCAGCACGGACGAGACGCCGAACAGCTACGACGACATCACGACCTACAACAATTTCTACGAATTCGGTACGGGCAAAGGCGACCCGGCCGTCTACGCGCGCGACTTCGAACCGCGGCCCTGGACGATCGCCGTCGAAGGCCACGCCGAAAAAACCGGGATCTTCGATTTCGACGACTTCATGAAGCCGTTCGATCTCGAGGAGCGGATCTACCGGCTGCGCTGCGTCGAGGCCTGGTCGATGGTGATTCCGTGGGTCGGCGTTCCGCTGGCCGATGTGGTCAAGCACTTCCTGCCGACCTCGAAGGCGAAATACGTCGCGTTCGAGACACTCCACGACCCCAGCCGCATGCCCGGGCAGCGCCGCCGCGTGCTCGACTGGCCGTACCGCGAGGGCCTGACGATCGCCGAAGCGACGAACCCGCTCACGATCCTCGCCGTCGGGCTTTACGGTGAGGTCATGCCCAACCAGAACGGCGCCCCGATCCGGCTCGTCGTGCCGTGGAAGTACGGCTTCAAGAGCATCAAGAGCATCGTCAGGATACGCTTCGCCGAGCGACGGCCGAAAACCAGCTGGAACATGGCGACGCCCAGGGAATACGGCTTCTATGCCAACGTCAATCCCGACGTGGACCACCCGCGCTGGAGCCAGGCGCGCGAGCGGCGCATCGGCGCGGGACTGTTCGCCAGCAAACAGCCGACGCTGATGTTCAATGGTTATGGCGAACACGTCGCGCATCTCTACAAAGGCCTGGACCTCAGGCGCAATTTCTAGCCGGCGATGAACACCGTGACGCAAATCCGGTTTGTCTGGAAGCCGCTGGTGTTCCTTACCTGTCTGCTGCCGTTCGCACTCGTCATTGGTGACAGGTTCGAGTTGACGGGCAGTCTCGGCGCCAATCCTGTCGAGGAGATTCTCGATCGTTTCGGCAACTGGGGCCTGCGTTTCATCGTGATCACGCTGGCTGTCACTCCGTTGCGACGGCTGACCGGCTGGAACTGGCTGGCGCGGTACCGTCGCATGCTCGGCCTGTTCACGTTTTTCTACGTCGTCCTGCACTTCCTGACCTGGCTGGTGCTCGACCAGGGCATCCTGATGAGCGCGATCGTCGAGGACATCGTGAAGCGCCCCTTCATCACGATAGGCTTCGCCGCACTGGTATTGCTCGCGGCGCTCGCGGCAACGTCGACGAACGGCATGCGACGGCGCCTCGGCCGCCGCTGGCAGCAGCTGCACTACGCCGTCTACCCGATTGCCGTTCTCGGCGTCTGGCACTACTGGTGGCAGGTCAAGAAGGACATCGCCGAACCGCTGGTCTATGCGGCCATCATCGCCGTGTTGCTGGCCGCTCGAATCGTCAGCGCCAGGCGTCGCGATAGAAGACCTCGTCAAGGCGCGTCTCCAGCGCGAGCGCAATAGCGACGATCGTCGGGCGCCTCGCGCCGACCTTTACGGCCAAGTAAAAGCCGGGGCGGCCGTAGCCGTCCCGGCTATCACAACACAGTTACTTCGTCAGGCAACTTTCACTGTGTGTCGTTTCGCCGCCCGGATCTTGGGAAGCGTGACTTTCAGGATGCCTTCCTTGAGTTCGGCCTGGATATTCTCCGGATCCACCTCGACCGGCAGGGCTACCGTTCTCACAAGCCTGCCGTAACCGAGTTCGTGCCGATAGAAATTCTCCCTCTCGTCTTCTTCCTCGAACTCCCTTTCCGCCTCGATCAGCAGGCGATCGCCTGCAATCGTGACTTTGACGTCGTCTTTCTCGACGCCGGGCAGTTCGGCGCGGACAACGAGCTCTTTTTCACGGTCAACGAGATCCAAACGGAATGCCCGTTCAAACTCGGGATCCATTGGCCAGTTCCCTTCAAAGGGCCCGAATGCCTCCATCCAGCGGCGTGGGGGGAAGTCCTCAAAGAACTCCTCCATGCTGCGGGCGAGAGGCATAGTCCGTCTTACATCAATCGCCCTGTTGCGGGGCTCGAATTTGCGCAGGATTGACACTTGACTCACCTCCTTCCCGACAAATCACTGGCATTCCCGTGCCAGCGTTTCACTTATACGAGCCCGCGGGAAAGCTGACAATTCGGGCTTGCTCGCATTGACAGCGTTTCCGATTTCTCTTGAAAAGCGGCAACAAAACCCCAAAATTCGGGTCTTAACCCCAACACACATCTGGAGCCTTTTCTATGATCAAGCGTATCGCCCTGTTCATTGCGACCAACGTGGCGGTCATCCTCGTCCTCAGCATCGTCCTGCGACTGCTGGGCGTCGACAGCTACCTCGAGCAGTCCGGTTCGGGTCTCAATTACGAAGCCCTGCTGATCTTCTCGGCAATCTTCGGTTTCGGCGGTGCCTTCATCTCACTTGCGATCTCCAAGTGGATGGCGAAGCGCGCCACGGGTGCCCAGGTCATCTCACAGCCGCGCAACGAGGTCGAGTCGTGGCTCCTCAACGTCGTGCAGCGCCAGGCGCAGCAAGCCGGCATCGATATGCCCGAGGTCGCGATCTACCCGGCCGCCGACATGAACGCCTTTGCAACGGGCGCGCGCCGCAACAATGCGCTTGTCGCGGTCAGCACCGGTCTGTTGCAGAACATGCCGCGCGACGAGGTCGAGGCCGTGCTCGCGCACGAGGTCTCGCACGTTGCAAATGGCGACATGGTCACGTTGACCCTGGTTCAGGGTGTCGTCAATACGTTCGTGATATTCCTGTCGCGTATCGTCGGACACTTCGTGGACCGCGTCATTCTGCGCAACGAGAGCGGTACCGGTATCGGTTACTTCGTGTCGGTCATCATCGCCCAGATCGTGCTCGGTATTCTCGCCAGCACCATCGTGATGTGGGTTTCCCGTCGACGCGAGTTCCGCGCCGACGCGGGTTCCGCGCAGCTGAACGGCTCGCAACCGATGATCCGCGCACTCTCGCGCCTCGAGAGGAACGCGCCCGCGCAGTTGCCGGAGGCCATGCGCGCGTTCGGTATTTCGGGCGATCGTGCCGGCGGCCTGAAACGGCTGTTCATGAGCCATCCGCCGATCTCGGAGCGCATCGCCGCGTTGCAGAACGCCTAGTCGAGCTTTTTCACCGAAACGAGGTCCACGCCGCGGCTGCTGGCTGACAATACGGTCAGCCGGTAGCCGCGCCACTCCAACGTGTCGCCCTGCTCGGGGATCTTGCCGAGCGACTCGGACAGCAGGCCCCCGATCGTCGTGATCTCCGAGTCGTCGGGCATCTCGATATCGAGCGACCGGCACAGCCGGTGCAGTTCCGCGGTCCCGAACGCCCGTATGGTGCCGTCCGGCCGCTGCCACATGTCGTCCCTGCGCAGGTCCGACTCGTCGAAGATCTCGCCCACGATCTCCTCGAGCACGTCTTCGAGCGTCACGATCCCCTGGAAGTCGCCGTACTCGTCAACGACGAGGGCCATGTGACGGCGCGTCTGCCGGAACGTGTGCAGCAACGACTCGAGCGGTACCGATTCGGGAACGACGATGGGCTCGTGCACGAGGTTCTGCCACTTCACCGTGTCGGCTTCCGTCGCAGCGAGCTCGGCAAGCACTTCCTTCGCGTACACGACGCCGACAACCTGGTCGAGATCGCCGGTCGGCGAGTACGGGAAGCGGCTGAAACCGCTGTCGGTGATCGTACCGAGCACCTCGGATGCCGTATCGCCGTGTGACACGAACACGACGCGCTGACGCGGCACCATGACGTTGATCGCGGCCAGCTTCTTCAGCTCCGAGGCACCGACGATGATGTTCGCGGTCTGGTCGCCAACGACGCCCTGGTTGAGCCCGAGGGTGGCCAACAGGCGAATTTCCTCGGTCGAGGTCACGGGTGCATCGTGACTGCCGCGAATCGCCCTCGAAATCGCCTCCGAGGCGAGTACGAACGGCTTGAGGACGACCGCAAGCGAGTGAATACCGTAGGCGACGGGCCGCGCCAGCCGTCGCGCGAACGTGACGCCGAGGGTCTTCGGGATGATCTCCGTGAAAAGCAGCACCACGACCGTGAAGACCAGCGTGAATATCCACAGCGACTCCGGATTGAAGACCTGCGAATAGCTCGCGCCGGCCACCGCCGTACCGATCGTGTGCGCCGCCGTGTTGGTGATCAGGATCGCCGAGATCGGAATATCGATCCGTTCCTTGAACCCTTTCAGTATGCGCCCGGACGGCTTGCCCTCTTTCGCGAGCATCTCGACCTGGGCATGATTGATGGACAACAACACCGACTCGAAGATCGAGCACAAGAACGACACGACGAGTGCAACTGTTACCGCAATGACAAAGACCTGCATGAAACTCTCCCGCTTACACGAGCATTGTAGCGAGTCCCTGACCTAAAGACTGTTGACGAAGTCGCGAATGCCGTTCAGCAGCATCTGGGTCGCGAGAATGATCAGGATCATGCCCATCAGGCGTTCGAGCGCGCGGGCACCACGCTTGCCGAGCACACGCATCAACTGCGGCGACGCAACGAGCAGCACCGTCGTGGCAAGC
>JANQGP010000366.1 GCA_028277265.1 Woeseiaceae bacterium
AAATAGCGGCTCAAGAAGCAGCCGCGCACCCGCACACATGCTGCGGGGCCGGTATAGACCGGTCCGAATTGTGCTCGGCGAGGCCCGCAGGCTGGTATCATGGAATTATGTATATCGAGGGCCGATTATTGGGCCGGGCCTCTCGTGTCGCGGCTTTTTTCGTCACGCTCCTCGCCATGTTCGGGAGCGCGTTCTCGACGGCGGATGCAGCAACCGTGTTGGAGCTCGAAGTCGAAGGCGGCATCGGTGTGGCAACAGCCGACTACGTCAACAGCGGCCTCGAAGAAGCCCTGGAGACCGGCGCCGAACTCGTCGTCATCGATATCGATACGCCCGGTGGCCTGGCGAAACCGATGCGCGAGATTGTCCAGGACATCCTCGCTTCCCGCGTGCCCGTGGCCGTGTATGTTTCTCCGACGGGCGCCCGGGCCGACAGTGCCGGCACCTACATTCTTCTCGCCGCACACATTGCCGCAATGGCACCGACGACGCACATCGGCGCCGCAACGCCCGTACCGCTGTTCGGCGGCAACCAGCCGGACGAAGAAGGCGAGGCGTCAACGCCGGCCGCCGACGCCAAGGTGATGAATGACGCAATCTCCTACATCCGCGGACTCGCGGAGCGGCATGGGCGCAACGCCGACTGGGCCGAGAAAGCGGTAACCGAAGCGGCGACGCTGACCGAAACCGAAGCGCTCGAGCAGAACGTGATCGACGTCGTCGCAACGGATACTCGCGAGCTCCTTGATCTGATCGACGGGCGCGAAGTTCAGGTTGCCGGCGAAGCAAAGACGCTGAATACGGCCGACGCCGAGATCGTCACGTTCGAACCGAACTGGCGGATTCGGCTGCTCAACGTGATCGCCAATCCCGAGATTGTCCTGATTCTCGGACTGATCGGCCTTTACGGGCTCATGTACGAGGGCTGGAACCCCGGCGCCATAGTGCCCGGTGTCGTCGGCGCCATCTGCCTGCTGCTCGCGGCCTATGCCTTGCAGGTCATACCGGTCAACTATGCGGGTATGGCGCTGATCATCGTCGGCGTCGGACTCATCGTGGCCGAGGCTTACGCGCCGAGTTTCGGTGTGCTCGGCATTGGCGGCATCATTGCGTTCGTATTCGGAGCAGTCATCATGTTCGACACCGATGTACCCGGATTCGGCATTTCCTACGCCTTCGTCATCGGCATCGCGCTGACGTTCGCCGTGCTCGTTTTCTGGCTCATCAGCTACCTGCTCCGGCTGCGGCGCCGCGGCGGCGTGTCCGGCTCGGATTCGATCATCGGGGGAATTGCCACCGCCCTCGGCGATTTCAGAGAAGACGGTCGCGTCTGGCTGGAGGGCGAGGCCTGGCACGCGCGTAGTACCGTTCCCATTCACAAAGACGACGAGGTTGTCGTGCGCAGCATGGACGGCCTCGTCCTCGTTGTCGAGCCGGTGGAGCCCTCCACCGCGGACACCAAACATAGACGGAGTTGACGATGGACTTAATCACAATTGGCACGATCCTTGTCCTGGTCGTCGGTCTGTTGTCACAGGCGATCAAGATCCTCAAGGAATATGAGCGCGGTGTCGTCTTCTTCCTCGGCCGCTTCCAAAGGGTCAAGGGACCCGGCCTGATCATCCTGATCCCTGGACTGCAAAAAATGACGCGCGTCGACCTGCGCGTGATTACGCTGGACGTGCCGACGCAGGA
>JANQGP010000414.1 GCA_028277265.1 Woeseiaceae bacterium
CAGATCGCCGGCCGGTTCGCGCCACGTGCGGACGCCCAGGTAGATGAGATACGCGACGCCCGCCCACTTGATCCACTGCAGCGCTTCAGCGGCGGCCGCGATGAGTGCCGCAAGGCTGAACACGACCAGCGCAAGTTGCACACCGACTCCGACCGTTGTGCCGAGCACGGTCGCGACACCGGCTCGGAAACCGTTCCTTAAGCTGTTCGCGACGATCAACGCAACGTTCGGTCCCGGGATCGCAACCAACACCGCTGTTGCAGCAACAAGGGCAATGAGGGAAGTCGTCATCGGCGTCGGCCGCTTTTCCAGTAGCGCAGCATCAGGAAGCCGAAGAGCATTCCCCCGAGGTGCGCGAAGTTCGCGATGCCGGGCGCCCCGCCGCTGACGCCGAGGTACAGCTCGAGCAAGCCGAATATGACGACGAACGTGATGGCACGCATCGGGATCGGCGGGAACAGCGGTACGACGGTACGATTCGGGAACGTCAGGCCGTAGGCAAGCAGGATACCGAACAGGCCACCCGAAGCGCCGACGGTCGGGTAGATGCCGCCCTGCCAGGCGGCAACGATGAGCTGGATGATACCCGCCCCTGCCACGCAGACGAGGAAAAAGGTCAGGAAACGCCTCGGACCCCACAGCCGCTCGAGGTCCTGCCCGAACATCCACAGACCGAACATGTTGAATGCGATGTGGGTCAGGTTGCCGTGCAGGAACCCGTAGGTCAGCAGCTGCCAGGGCATGAACGGCGATTGCGAATGCGTCGCGGGCCAGAGCGCGAAGTTCAGCAACATGAACTCGAAGTTCATTTGCTGTAGCGCAAACACGAGCCCGTTCGCCACCAGCAAAATGAAAATCACATTGGGAATCGCGCTTTGACCCCCGGGGCGCCGCCTGAGAACCTGGTTCATTCGAGTACTTTCCGTTGGTCGATGTTGATTCCTGCCACTACCAGCCGCCGCCGCCTCCGCCGCCGCCCCCGCCGCCCGAAAAGCCGCCTCCTCCGCCGCCCGACGACGACCCGGGCGGTGATACCGACGACGCCAGCGCAGAATTCAGGCCGCTGGAAAGCGAACTCGTTGTTCTGGACAGGTTCGACGTACTCCAGTTCCCCCTGTACCACCCGGGGTGGTAGCCGCTGCCGTCCGGATTGCGAATCGCGGCAAGCACTCGCGCGAACTTCTCGGACCAGGCTTGCTCCACACCGAGCGCCAGAGCATAGGGCAGCAAAGCCTCGAAGAGCTGTGGCGTCTTCTCCGGCGGGTTGCGAAGATTGAGCTCGTCCTTCTCCGCGACTTCCATGTAATCCGCAAAACCGACGATCTCGTCGAGCACCTTGCGACCGCGCAATGTGGGCCGGCGCATGATGATCGCAAAGAACACGATCGACAGGAACAGGATCACGACCCCCGCGATGACGAACGGCGTCGCACCGTTACCCACGTTTACCGCGACCAACGTGGTCAGAATCGCGAGAACGACGGGCGGCAGGTTGAGGTAGCCATTGGTCTGGAAGTAGTGCTGCTTGTAGTCCTGCTTGAGCGACTCGCTGTGAGCCTTGCGCGCCTGTCCCAGCACGTCGTGATTCGTATTCGTCAGCGTCACCGCGTCGCGCGTTGCGAACATCGCGTCGTAGAGCTCCTTCTCGCCCGGCGCCATCGGCGCGGTTGCACCCGCCGGGTCAAGCTTGCGCAGCCTGTGCTCCTCGTCCGAGTCGTCGATTTCGAGATAGCCCTTGACGGCGAGATTGACGACCGCCGCCGTCATGACCTTGCCATCGTAGTACATCTGGCGAATGTAGCGCAGCGACGCCGGGGAGAAGCCGCCGGGAGGCTCGTAACGCGTGACGACGACACCGGCCTCGGGATCCTTGCCGTGCGAACGCCAGACCGGTACGTAGTAGATCAGCATCAGCAGCAAGCCGGCGACGACCGCCAGCAGGTTCCGGTTGTCCCTGACCAGCCAGCCGGCGCGAGTCACCGCCGTCGGTTCGTCGACGAATCCCTTGGGCCAGCCGACGACGATCGTCAGGCCATGCGATGCGGGCAGCGGCCGGTTCGCCTGGAAGTTGACGCTGCCGTCGTCATCGAGAAACCGGCCGTAGTCCTGGTCGCTCGATCCCTGACGCCCTGTGTACCCGTCAACGATGAGCGCGTCGCGCGGCACCGCGAACCCGAGCCGCACGCTTGCGCTTGCCTTGTCGATCGGAAATGCCCAGCTATTGCCCGTTACGTTCCAGTACAACTCGTCGTGCTCTTCGAAAAAGCCGATCATGCGATCGACGCGATAGCGGAACGTGTAAGTGTGGATGCCGTGCTCGACGAAGCGATCCGAGCGACCGAAATAGGTGCGCACATCGCGGCCGCTGCGAACCGTGTGAAACGGCTCTTTTTCGCCATTGCGCCGCACGGCAAGAGGCTCCAGTCGCATGCGGTATTCGTTGCCCAGCCGGTCTTCGTAGTCGACCGGAAAGTCTCGATAGATACCGCGCCGGATTTGCTGGCCTTCCGCGCGCACCCTGATCGTTTCGGTCACCTCGATCATGCCGTCGTCGAAGATGCGTATGTCGCTGTGAAACTCGAGTATGCGCTCGTCCGCGACGGCCGCCGGCGCCAACGCCAGCAACAGGCAGGCCAGTAGCCGTTTCACTCGACTGTCCCGAACCTGGCCAGCGGCACGTTGGCAACCTCGTCGGAGGACTTCTGAAAGAAATCGCGCTGCTCGAACCGGAACGCGCCGGCGACGATATTACTCGGTACGGACTCGATCATCGTGTTGAAGTCACGCACCGAGCCGTTGTAGTAACGGCGCGCAAACTGCAGATAGTTCTCGGTTTCGACGAGTTCGTTCTGCAGGTTGAGAAAATTCTCGTTGGCCTTTAGGTCGGGGTAGTTCTCGGCCAGCGCGATCAGCCGTTCGACGCCGGCACCGAGCCGTTCCTCGGCTTCGCCCCTGGCGACGACGTCCGCCTGCTTCATCGCTTCGGCGCGAAGCTCGGTAACGGCCTCGAGGGTCGCACGTTCGTACTTCGCGTACTGGTCGACGGCCGCGACGAGCCGCGGCACGAGATCGTGGCGGCGCTGCAACTGCACATCGATATCGCTCCAGGCCGTGTTGACCCGGTTGCGGCTGCGGATCAGGCTGTTGTAGATGACGACCCCTGCGACAAAGGCCAGAGCGACTGCGGCAATGAGGAACTCGAACATGCGCAACCCTGTTGAGGACCAGCGCACATGGTATCACTTAGTAGAAGAACGAGAAGAACACCTGCACGACGTTGGCGTCAAGTGAATAGAGCGGTTCCGAACCGACCGGCAAGCCCAGCGAAGCGTCCGAAAAGTCGTGGTAGTCGACCGCAAGCATGTTCAGCGAGGCCGTAACCTTCGCACGCTTGATGAAACCCCAGTCGTTGCCGTCATCACTGAGAAACTCATACGCGACCTGTAGCTTGACCGTATGGCTCGTTAGCGGACTCAACTCCTTGTCACGCCCGCGGAAGTTGGTCGCCTGGGCGCGCGGGAAGATGTCACGATAGAAATGCGCGCCGGTCTGGTCGTGCCAACGGTATTTGCCGGTAAATACGAAATCCTTCCACGGATGGATATAGCTCAGTGACGCCGTGTGCGATTCGATGTCCCACGTGTCGGTGAAAAAGCGATACTCGCCCTCGATCGCCGCCCGGTACGGCAGGAAATAGCGCGCCCGCACGCCGACCGCATTGCTCGTTCGGGTATTCGGATAGTTTTCTCCTTCGTAGCTGAACCCCCGTCCCTGTTCATCATTGACATTGAGAAAGCGCACCGAGCGGTAGGGGTTGTTCAGGTAGCCTTCCTCGGTCACCGTTTCGACGTTCAGCGTTGCAATCAGGTTCTTGGTCAGGATTTGCGTCAGACCGACGCCGTATATCTGTCGATCGAGAGGCCGCTCGAACGTAGGGTCGTTCGACATGCCCACCAGGTCGTCGCCAAGCACGTAGGTCAGCGTGAGTGTCGTCAGGTCGCCGAACATGTCCTGGCTGACCGAGAACGCGTATGTGTTGGCATCGAAATCCGACTCGACACTGCTCACGTAGTTGACACGCATCGTCGTGTTGCCACGCAGGTAGTCCATGCCCATGGACCACTGCTTGCGCTCCTCGGTGTACGGGCTGGCTGTCGTAATGACATCGATCGAAGCGGAGCTGACCATGTCGACGTAGTAGTTGCCGACGAAGGACAGGCTCTTGCCGACTTTCTTGCGAACGAGCACGGAAGGGCCGTCGATCGTGACACCGCCGCCATCGTAGAGATGGTAGAGCACGTCGGTGCGGTCGTCGGGCAGCACGGTAGCGTGCGCCGACGCGAACGCCAGCAACACTGCAAAGACCGTCAGTCCGCGACGCAGCATCGTATCCCCCTGCTAGTTGCAGCCGCAGCCGCCGCCGGCCGCGCCCTCACCGCCACGAGCGCCTTCACGCGCTTCGTAGACGTGCTGCATGTAGGACGTCGACACTGCGTCGCCGTCGAGCGCCATGATCGGATCCGCCAGTTTGTCGCGCTCGTAGGGCTTTACCCACGGCTCGATGCTGACGCAGCCCGAAAGCCCTGCAACTGCCAGCAGCGGCAGCAGCACCCGTCCAATTCTGAAGATAGTCTTTTCCATAACGTTACTTTATCCCAAGGATGTCGAATCGAAATGTGACCCCTGCCTCAGAAGAAGACAGTGAATCCGAGGTGGCCTTCGAGATTGTGCGCCGTCTTCTCCTCGCCGAGCAGGTCGATATCGAACAGGTGATCGCGGAAATCGATATGCAGTGCGAGCGAGTCGGTCAACAGCAAGCGATAACCGGCGCCGAAGTTGACCGTGAAGCGGTCGTCGCCCGCGAAGCGGGTCGAGCCGAGACCGGCGATCAGATACAGGTTCGTGTTGTACGCGCGGCCCTCGCCGATGAACACCTCGCCCGGCAGGATGTTGTAGCCGAGGTTCAGGTTGTAGTAGTAGAGGTCGCGCTCGCTGTCGGAGAGCAGTCGTGCGCCCCCCGACAGGATTTCGAAGCTCGTCAGGCCGGCCTGGGTATAGCCCGCCGTCGTTTCGACGAAGAAACCCTCGGTGATGTGGTAGGCGAGCCGTACACCGTAGGACACGTCAGAGCCGAAGTCCTCGACCGCCATGATGCCGCCGAACACGCCGATCTCGAAGTCCTCGCGATCGATCGCCGGCTCCTTGATCTCGCGCCGCTCGACCTCGGGCTCGATGACCTGCCCCGGCCCCTCGGCCGATGGCGGCGGTGCTTCGCGGTCGCCGAAACCGAACAGGTTCCTGGTCGCAGCACAGCCCGGCAGGCAGATGATCGCAATGATCAGAAAAAGAACGCGAAACCGGCTTTCCATTCTTCTACTTCCTCGTTGTCGTCACGGCTCGTGAAAACCACGTAGCTCTTGTACTCGGCACGCAACAGGAAACGGCGTGTTGCGTAGATGCGGAACCCGGCGCCGACATGACCGATCTGGTCGGTACGGTCCTCGCCCTGGATGATTGTCGATTTCGGTTCTGTGTGAATGACGCCGGCGCCGAGCGTGAAGAACGGCGATATCCGCCACTCGGGCCACGTTTCGTGCACGACGTTGACACTCGCTGTCCAACCGTTGGAGAAGTTGCCGAGAATCTGCGACCCCCAGAATTCGATCGATACGTTGGGATTCAGCGAATAGCTGCCGTACGCGGAGATAATGTTGGCGCCACCGAAGTCGCCGGCGAGCAAACCGGTCTCCCACTTCGCATTGGTGAAGTCTTCAATGTTGGCGCGTCGGAAACTGACCTGTTCCCCGTCCGGCTGCAGCGTCAGCTCCATCTGCTCGCGATCGACCCAGCCTTCCTTGCCGTCGTCCGCACGCACCAGGAACCAGTCCGTGCGCTGCATCACGACGGCAACGGTCTCCTCCCGATCGACGACGTGGAAGATCGGGTATCCGCGACCCGGACCCGTGCGCATTTCGAGATAGGGGTCAGCTACTGTAACGGTACGGTACTCGTCATCGGCCGCGAACGCCGGTGCCGTCAGAATACTCTGCAGTACGACGGCACACAGGCAAGCGGCGATAAACGCCTTAGTTTGCTGGAGCGTCGAAGGGGTTGTTGTAGTACTGGGCTCCGACATCCAACCATTCCGCGATGAGGCGCAGCTCCGCCCTCGACATAGTGCCGCCGTGGATTGCGTAGCTCGGGTGATTAGGATCGTAGAAACGGTCAAAGAAATCGCTCGAGAACCTGGCTCCAACTACGGATGCAGGGGGGGCGACCGGAATGAAATCCAGGATATCGTTTCCATCCGCATCCTGACCGACTACCTGAGTCGCATCAACCAGCATACCGCCCTGTAATTCCTGAAGGTTATCAGTTACTAACAGTTCGCGATAGGCGTGAAAGTGATCCGGCTCATCGATGGACAACCCGTCCTGCAACTCGAGCTGGCCGGCCGGTACGCGAGGCGCGTTGTTGGCCGGATCGACAGGCGTGTGGCAGTTCAGGCAGTTGTTGTTGACGAAACCTCCGTTGCCGTCGTCCATCGGGACTTCGGGCGTTGTCGGATCGCCGTCGTCGTCGAACGTGACGATGCGCGGATCGTTCCACATCGGGTGGATTATGGTCTCGTAATTGATCACGGCGCGGCAGTTCCACTGCCAGTCGGCCTGGCAGGCAAGCGTCGTCGGCGACGGCGTCGTGAGATCCGTGTAAAGCGCGTCCTCGAACGCGTCGTCATTGAGCATCGCAATCGTCGGGTCGGCCGACCAGACGTCGGTGTACTCCATGTTCATCGAGGGCTCGATGGAAGAACAGCCGTCGTTGGCACAGGTAACGCGCGCGCGGACCTCGGCCATGGTTTCGCCGGGCTCGCCGATGAACCATTGCGGGTCCGTGTTCGGGAACTCGGTGATACCTGACGGCGCGCCGGCATAGGCGCTGACGAAGGAGTCGGCACGACCATGCGAAACGCCGCCGTTCGCGTCGTGGCAGCCGATGCAGTTGAGTTCCTGGCCTTCCGGCAGCGCGATCCAGTTCATGTGGCGCTGCGTAATGCGCATGCCGTTCTCGTCGAGGACGCTGACCATCAGGGCCGCGTTGGCCGGCACCTTGACCACGACCGAACCGTCGGGCTCGACCGGCGCATAACCGACGATCTCCTTCATGCCGAAGAACGTCGTGACGCCGAATGCCGTGTCGTCGATATCGCGCAGGTCCTCGTCGGGCAGCGATACGGCTTTCTCGATGCGTACGAAGCGCGCAAGGCGAGCCGATGCCGGCGTCTGCACGGGATCGGCCAGTACGTAAGGATCGATGCCGGGAAGCAACGCGCCGTTGAAGTCGTAGACATTGCGGATGTTCAGAACCGCCTCGCCGGAGTCCGGCAGCGACGGGTCCTGCGTGTAGTACGTGCTGCCGTCGGGAATCACGTTCGGGAACGGGCGCGGGTCCGCCGAGACGACCTCGGTAAACATGAAGCCTTCCTCGCCCGGCACGATCGGCAGTTGCGTTTCGTCGCGCGGATCGTAGATCCAGATGCCGTACAGCGGCGGCGCGACCGTGAATTCGCCGGGCGCCGGCGTTACCGGGTTGTTCGGATCGATGACGACGACGTTTGCCAGGTTCTCGTCGGTGCACGCAACGATATTGAAATTGTCGGTCTCGGGGTCACCGTCGTCCTCGAGAAACTCGATCAGCCGGCACTGGCTCCAGCTCACCATGAGACGCCCGGTACCGTCCTGGATCGGGTAAACCGAGTAGTAACGACCGCCCGGTGACGGCTGGCCCGGCTCCGTGACGACGTTGTTGACCGTCGCGTCCTCCTGCGCGGGCCCCGTCAGCACACCGATGTTCGCCGCGGTCGGCTGCGTGTTCTCGACGTACTGAGGCGTATCGATGACGATCAGCTCGCCACCGCCTTCGGTGTCCGTAAACGGCCGCGCGAGAACCATGACGCGACCGTCTTCCGTTTCGCGAGGCTGCATGAACTGGATGGTCGAACCGTTGGTGCCCGTGTCGTGGCTCCACTGGCCGTACAACAGTTCGATCTCGGAACCGTCCGGGTTCATCCGGTACAGGTTCACATGGTCATTCGACATGTTGTTGTCCCAGCGGCTGAAGACGATCTTGCCGTCCGCCATGACCGATGGGTCGAGGTCGTGACTCTGGTTGAACGTGACCTGCCTGAGGCTCGAACCATCATCGTTCATCACGTGCAGGTTGAACGCGAACTCTTCCTCGTCCTCGTCCATGGCCGGGAACGCGCCCTTGTTCTCGTCCAGAAGCAGTGCCTGAGATTGCGTCTGGCGCGTGGAGGCGAAGATGATGCGCCCGTCGGGCAGGTACTTCGGCATGATGTCGTGACCGATCTCCGCCGTCAGATCATCCGGGATTACGCGAACGAGCGTGTCGGTTTCGAAGGTGTACTGCCAGACGTTCCAGGTAGCGACCTGGTCTTCCTCATCGACGCCTTCTTCGAACGGGGTGCGCATACTGAACAACAGCCGGCTGCCATCGTAGTCGATCTCGACATCGCGAATGGCGCCAAGTCCCTGGGTGATATCACCCGTAATGTTGACGGCTTCGGCACCGACGGCCGCGCGATCGCGAAAGAAAAGGTCCGCGCCGAACTCGAACGTGATCTGCGTGCGCAGATCCTGTTGTTCGAAGACGCCGTTGTCATCCGTAGGGATCGGCGCTTTTATGTAGGCTATCGGGAAATCGATCACAACGGGATCGGGATCCTGACCGGTGCCCAGTTGGACACCTTCGCCTTCGCTGCACGCAGCAATGGCGATGGCCGCAATCGACAACGCAACCGTCCTGGTCGCTTTGGCGGCGATTCCTTTTCTGAATTGTCGCGATAGCCTGTTCATAGCTCTCACCTCAGTTCTCTTGGCAGGGTACGGCGTGACACGACACGTAACCGTTAACGCAGTCACAAACCGCCGACCCGATCGTTGGAGCCGTCAAAGTATAGGAGAGCCCCGAGCACCGATGTAATGTCTCAAAAGCACGACACCGACTTGCCGGTCGCCGGCTCCGTCGCCGTGTCATTGCGCGCGGTGTTGCATTTGTTTCGGTCGTTTCGTTGTGTCAACGACGTGTCGCCCTGTCTCTCTTCGGCGACAGTTGCGCGGCCCTTCGCAATCAGTGGCTTAGGCAGGCCGGTCATAATTCTTGTACGAAACTGCCGACACTCACCTGACATAACCTCACTTCGGTAATTCCTTACCGAGCTTCCACAAGCGTTTGTTTTTTAGTTATTTTTTTCGGAAACACGGACACGTCGGCAAGACTGGCACAGCACTTGCTTCATTCCTTGCGGATCGAAGGGCAATGCGGCAGGACGCCGCGATGGATCCACGGGACTGTGAATACACT
>JANQGP010000443.1 GCA_028277265.1 Woeseiaceae bacterium
CCGACAGCGGATTGATCATGAAGGCAACCTCGACGCTCGATGAATGCCCAAAAGATCTGGATGTCCTGTTTGTGCCGGGCGGGGAATTCAGCGTCATGACGGACTCGGAAGTTCTCGAGTTCCTGGCTGATCGCGGCTCGCGAGCAAAATATGTGACAAGCGTTTGCGGTGGGTCGATTGTGCTGGGTGCCGCTGGGCTACTTCAAGGTTACGAGGCAACCTCACACTGGACTGCCCGCGAGGCTTTGTCGCTTTTTGGCGCGACGCCCGTTGCGGCCCGAGTCGTCCGAGATCGCAATCGGATATCGGGTGGCGGCGTAACAGCCGGTATCGACTTCGGGCTCGTGCTGCTGGCAGAGCTCCTGGGTGAGGACGTTGCAAAGCTCTCCCAACTCGCATTGGAGTACGATCCCGCCCCGCCTTTTGACGCCGGTACACCGGAAAAAGCGGGCCCCGAGGTCATGAGCAAGATGCAGGAATGGCTCGGACCGGCGGGAGACATGCTGATGCCGATGTGTGCCGAAGCTGCGAAAGACATGGGCAAGTATGCGCCGCTTGTAAACTGATTCTCGTAAATGACCGGTCTACGCCGTGCCGCAATCGCGGAAGCGCTGACGCTGTTGGCGCTAGTCGGCTTTGCGGTGCCGTTGAAGTATTCCTTCGGGGTGCCCATCGCCGTTTCGATCGTAGGGCCGATTCACGGCTTGGCCTTCATAGTGTTTTTCTCGTTCGCGATTCGCTCCTGGGCGGAGGAATTGATTAATGCAAACCGCGTTTCTCGCCTGATTGTTGGAGCGTTCATCTCCATGGGTGGATTCATCAATGAACGTTGGCTCCGACAACCACAAACCGAAACCGGGTTCCAGTGACCTACCAGCTCGCTAAAGCGGCACATGTCGTGTCTTTGTATATCTGGATCGCCGGCATGACAGCGGTGGCGTTGTCGTTGAGACATCCTGCCCGTACCTTCATGAAGCCGCTGAGAACCTACGATCGAGCCGTCACTACACCCGCAATGATCCTGGCATGGGGTTTCGGAATCTTTCTTGCGGCACGAGGCGGCTGGTTTCCGCAGTCATGGCTCGGACTCAAGATTCTCTTGGTACTGGCTCTTTCGGGCGTACACGGCGCCTTGACGGGAAAGCTACGCCGAGCGACGAACACCACAGACGATCCTGTGGCGAGTGGACAGTGGTTTACGCCAGTTGGACTAGCCCTCGTGAGCGGAATTGTGCTTCTCGCGACGCTAAAGCCGTGACTGCTCGCTTCTGGAGGCAGAAAGCGTCACCTGACAGTCGGCTCAAAACGGAATGAACAAATGTCGCAAATCTCGCATCTCTTCTCCAATCGCCTCAGAATCGCTTAGAATCGAATTACTCTCACTTTTACGCTCACTGAGCCGCAGATGAGAGCTAACTCCCTGAAAAGCGGGTGTAGTTCAATGGTAGAACATCAGCTTCCCAAGCTGAGAATGAGGGTTCGATTCCCTTCACCCGCTCCAGTCACCGCGGCGCCTCGAGCTCACTCTTGAGCCGATCGAGAACGATCGACCACGCGCGATCGAAGTAGTCCCAGCCGCGCTGCCAGGACTCGCCGCCCCGCCAGCCGTGCTTGTAGAGCCGGACGCGAACCTGATCGGCACCCAGGTCATCGAAGAAGACGACGACCTGCGTCGTCTCGCCCGCGTCGCGCAGCTCGGGCACATCGGGCGGGAACGTCCACGAGAACGCCAGCATCCGATTAGGCACCCAGGCGAGGATCTGCGATCCCTCGCCGCCACGGAGGCCGTTCTTGTCCGGCTCGAGATCGAGAAACCACTCGTAAGGCCCGCCGATGACGAGCTCCACGTTAGACCTGCCAGATACGAACGACAAACCGCTCTCGGTCGTCCAGGCGTTCCAGACCGCTTCGATCGGTGCCTCGACGTCGATCGTTTTCGTCATAATCCGTTCATCGCCGGCGATCGCGGCATGACCGGAAAGCAGGATGATCGCAGGTATCAGTGTGCGCATCGTTTTTTCTCCGTTAACGTTCAGGCCGGTTGGACGGCGGCAACGCCTCGCCCGTCTCGAGCAGCGACTTCAGACCGGCGAGAATCCAGGGCCAGCCGCTACGAATGCCGTCGAACACGACGGAATCCTCGGGGAAGCGGTCGTGCACGATTCGCAGCCTCGTCTGCTCGTTCATCGCCTCGAGGAGGAACGTCACTCGGGACGGCGCCTCTTTCATCGCGGCCTCTTCGTACAGCACATGCCATGAGATCACGAGCTTGCGAGGCGGGTCGGCTTCGATGACTTTGCCCTCGACGGCCGTGGTCTCGCCGTCTTCGTAACGGTAGTAGACGGGCTCACCGGGCAGCCAGGACGATTCGACGCGCGTCGCGTAGAAGTACCGGGACGTGAACTCGGGGGAGGTCAGCGCCCTCCAGACGTCGTCGGGCGTTGCGCGTATATAGGTTTCGTAGACGAATTCGGGGCCGGTCATCAGCGTTCCTCCTCCAGCGCCTTCTTCAGGGCGCTCACCGCCGTCAGTTGTGCGGTCGCGTATTTGTCGATCCAGCGTTCCGCGACCGCCTGGATCGGCATCGGATTGAGGTAATGGTGTTTCTCCCTGCCTTCGAAGACCGCGACGACGAGGCCGGCCGCTTCGAGGATCGCCAGGTGCTTGGACAGGCCCTGCCGGGACATGTCGACGCCGCGGCAGAGTGCCTGCAGCGTCTGGCCGTCCTCCTCGTACAGACGATCCAGGATCAGCCGCCGGTGCCGGTCTGCGAGCGCTTTGAACACCACATCCACGCGATCGATTATAGGCAACCAAAAGGTTGCATGTCAAGACAAGCGTCAACGGATCGACGTCTCGCAGGGACGCGGTCCTATACGGCGCTCTGCGTTGCGGGGTCGTCCAGCTGTTTCCGGGTGCTCGGCGGCAGTGCCTTTGGCCTCACCGTAAACGTCATGATGACCGCACCGACGAGGCAGACCGCGCCGGCGACGATGAACGGCGTCATCCAGACCGCCGGGTCCGTCGCGCCTTGCGCAGAGTCCTTGAAGTAGCCCGCCAGCAACGGTCCGGCGAGTCCCGCGACACCGTAGGCCGTGAATATCCAGCCGTAGTTGCTGCCGACACTCTTGTTGCCGAAATAGTCCGCGGTGATAGCCGGGAACAGCGCGAAGCTGCCGCCGTAATTGAAACCGATCAGCGCGGCGACGACGATGAATCCGTAGACCGAACCAAAGGTGATGAAGACGTGGTACGTCGCGAGCATCGTCGCGCCCTGCAGGGCCGACATGACCACGATGGTCGTCTTGCGGCCGATGCGATCGGAAATGCTGCCCCAGGCGATGCGGCCAAGGCCGTTGAAGATCGCATACCAGGCCATTGCCGTGCCCGTTATCGCGCCGGCGTTGGCGACGCCCCGGTATTCGAGTGCGTCGATACCGAACAGCTTGATGCAGTAGATGACCATCAGCCCGGCGATACCGGCGAACATGAAGCAGGTCCAGAGCATGTAGAACTGCGGCGTGCGGAGCATATCGCGCGCCCGGAACTCGAGGCCGCCGTCGTGACCGTTGTCACCATCGGGCGGCGTCCAGCCGGCCGGCACGTAATCGTCCGGCGGGTTAACCATGACGAGGCTACCCAGCATGATCAGCAGCAGGAACGTAATGCCGTAAAGAACGAATACGCTTTGCACGCCCGGCAGTCCGAATACGGCCGTGGTGTTGAGCAGGCCGCCGAACCAGGAGCCCGCGAGTTTGACCCAGATCGTCGCGCCGAAGCCGAAGCCCGCAACGGCCAGACCCGTGATCATGCCTTTCTTGTCGGGGAACCATTTGACGCAGACCGCGATCGGTACGACGTAGGCAAGACCGATGCCGGCACCACCGACGATGCCGATGCTGACGAGTTGGACCCAGAACGCGCCGCCGAACAGACCGCCCGCGACATAGCCCGCGCCGAGCAGGATGCCGCCCGCCACGGCGAGCCGCCGTGGCCCGATTTTCGGCAGGATACGCCCGGCGAGCACCATGACGATCGCGAAGGTCGCGAGCCCGGCGGAGAAGACCCAGGCCGTCTCGCTGGCCGAGAACGCGTATGCGCCGAGCGGGTCGGTTAGCCGTGCCGTGAATACGGACCATGCGTAAATGGCACCGAGCGCCAGCTGGATGAGAATCGCGCCGGAGACGACGAGCCAGCGATTCGGTATAGCGGATCGGGATTCCATGATGGCCTCCATAGCCGAGACGCGCGCAAGCGGCGCGAGGTGATAGCCCAACAATTCGCGGGGACGGGGTGTTGCAGTATTCGCAGGTCGTGTAGTGGCGATTACCTACCAATAACTGCGTATGTTGCGGACCTTGCGTGTTTTTTTCGGCTGGCGACGTCGCTAGGCTTGTCGGACGGGAGATGGAG
>JANQGP010000478.1 GCA_028277265.1 Woeseiaceae bacterium
ACCGGACCGACGGCTGACGAATACACCGGCGAGAGAGATGATGCGAAAGCCCGGCGAGGCGGGGAGGACCGGGGCAGTGACATGGAGGAAATTTCCGTGACCGGCTCGCGAATTCGAGGGGCACGAAGTGCGTCGCCGTTGGTGACGATGACACGTCAGGATATCGACAGGGCGGGATTCGCAAGCGTTGAGGCGTTGATCGACAAGCTGCCGCAGAATTTCGGTGGTGGCGCCAGCCTGGATACCCTGACAGACACCGGTAACGATACCAATGTCCTGGGCGGCAACGTCGGCAACGAGGCGGGAGGCACGTCGGTGAATCTGCGTGGCCTGGGAACGAGTTCGACCTTGATTCTGCTGAACGGCCGCCGCCTGAGTCCCGGCGGTTTTAGCGCGGCCTTTACCAACATCTCATCGATCCCGGTCACCGCCATCGAGCGTGTCGAAGTGCTGACCGACGGCGCGTCGGCGATCTACGGTTCCGATGCTATTGGCGGTGTCGTGAATTTCATCCTGCGCGACGATTACGAGGGCGCGGAAACGCGTCTGCGCTACGGCTCCGACGGGCGTGGCGATACCTCGAGCGTTCTGTTCGGACAATCGCTCGGAAATTCCCGCGACGACGGCAATGCGCTGTTGACGTACGAGTACTACGACAGCGGCAATCTCGCCAATCGCGATCGCGATTTCACGTCGACCAGCGATTTGCGGCGATTCGGCGGTACCGACCGTCGAACGTTGGGCGGTAATCCGGCCAACATAGATGCCGGGGGCCAACTCTGGGCTATTCCTGCCGGACAGGACGGAACGTCGTTGACGACGGCCGATTTTCCGGTAGACGCCAACGGACGTCCGCTGGCCCAGCCCAATCGATTCAACGACCGTGCGCTGGGAGACGTGTTGCCGCGCCTGCGGCGCCACAGCGCATTCCTGCGTCTTACGCAAGCCGTCGGCTCCGCCGAACTGTTTGCGGATGCGCGCTTCTCGACTCAGGAAACCGAATGGCGCAGGAGCTTCAGTCCGATCGACATCGAAGTGACGGAGGCCAATCCATTCTTCGTGGATCCCACGGGCACCGGGCTCACCGCGGTGACGGTGGCCGGCTATGCGTTGGACGACGAGCTCGGGCCGCAAATCAACACGGGGAAGATTGATTCCACGGGCGCGGTCCTTGGGGTGCGCTTCGATATGGGGGAGAGCTGGAAGGGCGAACTGCTGGCAAACTGGGCGCAGGAGGAACAGGAGAGGAGCATCAACCTGACCCTCGACACGGATGCACTTGACGCTGCCGTGAACCCGGTGGACCCGAACCTCAATCCGGGCCAGGTCTTCAATCCCTTCGGCGATGGCGCAAACACCGATGCCGCTGTCATTGAAACGTTAATAGACCGGTCGCCTGCCCGTCGCAGTGAGACGGACAATGACATCCGGTCGTTCAATCTGAACATCGACGGCAGGGTTTTCGAGTTGTCCGGTCGCGCCGTTCAAATCGCGGCCGGAACCGAATTCCGGGAAGAGTTGCTGGTGACAACGAGGAACGTTGATAGCGCAGGCGACGTCACGTCGGATTTGAGTCGCGATGTAACGTCGGTCTATACCGAAGTTTTTTTTCCGCTGGCAGGCCGCGTCAACGGCCGGCCGGGCATGCAACGGCTCGAAATCTCTCTGGCAGGCCGCTACGAAAACTACAGCGACGTCGGCGACAGCTTCAATCCCAA
>JANQGP010000010.1 GCA_028277265.1 Woeseiaceae bacterium
GGGTGCCAAGGTGCAGGAACAGATCGCGACGCAAATGCGCAACAAGAAGCTGCCGCAAGTCGAAGATCTGCGCGATGAGTCGGATCACGAGGAACCGACTCGCCTCGTCATCGGCAAGAAACGAGGCGTCGACGTCGATCAGCTCATGTCGCACCTTTTCTCGACGACCTCGCTCGAGCGCACGCTGCGCGTCAACATGAACGTCATCGGCCTCGACGGCCGGCCGCGCATGTTCAATCTCGTGGAGATGCTCAAGGAGTGGCTGAAGTTCCGCAGAGAGACGGTCAAGAACCGGCTCGGGCATCGGCTCCGGATCGTCAGGGACCGCCTGCACATCCTCGACGGTCTGCTGGTTGCGTATCTGAACATCGATGAGGTCATCAGGATCATTCGTGAGGAGGACGAGCCAAAACCGGTCCTGATGAAGCGCTTCAAGCTCTCCGATGTCCAGGCGGAAGCCATCCTCAACCTGCGCCTCCGGAACCTCGCCAGGCTCGAGGAATTCAGGATCAAGGGCGAGCAGGAGGAACTCGAGGAGGAGCGCGACCTGCTCGAGAAGACCCTGAAGAGCGCGGCCCGGCTCAAGACGCTCATCAAGAAGGAAATCCTCGAGGATGCGGAGGCTTACGGCGACGATCGCCGGACCGAGATCGTCGAGCGCGAGGCCGCGCAGGCACTCGACGAGACGCAGCTCGTCGCGAGCGAGCCCGTTACGGTCGTTCTGTCGCAGGCCGGTTACGCGCGTGCAGCAAAAGGTCATGAAATCGATCCCGCCACGCTGAACTATCGCTCGGGCGATGCCTATCTCGCGTCGGCCCAGGGGCGCAGCAATCAGCTCGCCATGTTCATCGACAGCACCGGGCGCGTCTACAGCGTGATGGCCGGAACGTTGCCGTCGGCTCGAGGTCAGGGGGAACCGCTGTCGAGCCGTTTCAAGCCGCCCGACGGTGCGGCGTTCTGCGGCGCGATGATCGGCGACAACGAACAGAAGTACCTGCTTGCGAGCGATGCGGGCTACGGGTTCGTTGCCTCGCTCGGCGATCTCGTGTCGCGCAACAAGGCCGGCAAGGCGATCCTTCGCGTCCCCGCCGGGGGCAAGTCCGTGGTTCCGGCACAGGTGCCGAAGGGCAAGGAGTGCCTGATCGCTGCAGTAAGCTCGATCGGCCGCCTGCTGTTGTTCGAGATGGACGAGTTGCCCGAACTCGCCAAGGGCAAGGGCAACAAGCTGATCAACATTCCGGGGCCGAAGTACAAGAGCGGCGAGGAGAAGATGGTCGCCGCCGCGGTCGTCCCGGAAGACGGCAATCTCGAGGTCTACACGGCGACGCGCAAGATGACGATCAAATGGGATGATCTCGACGACTACTACGGCGACCGTGCGCTGCGCGGCAGTTTGCTGCCGAAAGGATGGCGCAAGGTCGAACGACTCGCGGGCGTCGAATAGATCAAATCGAATAGAGGGACGGTATACCGTCCCTTTGTCTTACCCGGCCTTGGTGTCGACCTTGCCGCCTTCGACGTCCATTTCGACCGTGTCGTCGTTACCGGCGGCGGGCATCTCGGCGGTCTTGTCCTCGGCGGTCATGCTCACCGTAACCGCACCGGTCTCGCCGGGATCTTTAGACGGCTCCATCTCGACCGTCTCGTCCGATTGTTCGAGCGACGCCGTGACGTCGAGTTCGGTGACCGAAGCGAGCGGCATATCCGACGTGGCTTCGTCGTCGCCCGTCTCGCCGAGGTTGTCTGTCAGCTCGGCGGCGGCGCGCGCAATTTCCTGGTTGAGCGCCTGCGTCGCCGACAGCTCGTCCTCGTAATCCTGCTCGAGAATGTCGTAGTCGATTTCCCGGCTGATCGTGTAGTTGTCCGTGACCATCGTCTCGTCATTGCGGTCAACTTCGACGGCCTTGAGGTCATGCTGCGTGACGTCCTCGGGCTGCGGCATCTTGGTGGCGTCCACGATGACCGACATGTCGTAGTCGTCGTCGTGTTCCGGAAGAATCTCGGTGTCGAGGATCGACTCGACTTCGGCGGTTGCAACCGGAAGGACGTCGGTCGAGGCGTCCACCGTCGGTTCCGGCTCGAACGGCAACTCGATGTCGACCTCGGTCGGCGAGGCGAAGCCGATGTCCTCGGTGACCTCCATGCCCGACCCGTTGTCAAGGCCCGTACCGATGACGAGATCGGCGTCGAGTGCGAAGTTCTCCTCGGTCGGTGAGTCGTCTTCGAGATCGTAGGCGTCACCCGCGGTCACCTCGATGTTCTCGTTGCGGTCCGACGCGCGGCGCTGCGGATGCGCGGCGACCGGTGCGATCGGCGCCGAGCCGAAGCGGTTCCGGACACGGCGCCCGAAGAGCAGCAAGGCAACGATGACGGCGAGACCACCACCGATGAGCCATGTCAGCAGCGACGTGGACTCACTGCGCGAGTTTGTGCTGATGATCGCTGTCGGTACGTTCGGCGAAGTCGACGTCGTCTGCGGTCCGTCCAGCTCCGTATCGGGAATGATGACGGTCGATGCCGAAGCACCGGCGGGTTCGACGAACGGGTTCTCGCTGTCGAGGATCACGTCGCCCGGTTTCAGGTCAGCCGTAGAATCGGCCATCGTCCCGGTGGCGACAGGCTCGACCGGGACCGGCTCACTCGCGGCGTCAACGACCGGCGGCTCGTACGAGGGAGCCTCGGGCTGCGCAAGCGCGGCGGACGCCGATGCAGTCGCCGCGGGCGGCGGGGCCTCGGCGGCCAGAACCGGGGTCGAGGTGCCGTCGAGACTCGGAATCGTCAGCCAGGCGCCGGCTTTCAGTTTGTTCGGATCGTTGCCAATGAAAGCGTCCGGGTTCATCGTGAAGATCAAATCAACCGCCGGCCACAACTTCATCGTACGATTCGTAACCCTTTGTGCAATCTTGCCGAGCGTATCGCCTCGCTGGACCTGATACTCCATTCCCGGCACGATCGGCGCGCTTTCAACCGGACGCGCGCTTTCAACCGGACGCGCGCTTTCAACCGGACGCACGCTCTCAACCGGACGTGCAGACTGAGCCGGCGCTGCGGCCGGCGCTACGGGCACCGGTGCGGCCGTCTCCGCGGGTGCCTCTGCAACGGCCGGGGCCGTCGTCACACCGAGCGGATCGACGAGCAGCATGTATTCGCGGCTCAGGTTGGGCGTGTAGGGGCAGTTGATCGTGACACGCGTGGCCATCATCGGCTCGCGAACGGCGCTCGTGCCCGAAATCAGGATCGCCCGTTCGGTAATGCGTAGCGTGTTGCTGCCTATCCCGGGGAGGCCGCTGGTCGACGGCCCCGGACTGACGGATACGCACGTGTCACTGAGCATCTCGTTCGGTGCCAGGGCGTAGGCGATGCTCGCGCGCAACGGCTGACCCAGACCGGACTGAACGTTCAGTTCGCCCAGTTCGAGCGCGCCTGCCGGCGCGGCGGCCAGGCCGCCGCCGATGGCGACGAGGGGCAAGAGTGAGCGCGTGGCCGCGCGTTCTTTCGCGTTGTCTGTCTTCTTCACTGTCTGCACTCCGTATTCCGCAATATGCAGATTAGGTAACCCGAATAGTGTTAGCTACGACGCCATTCTAGGTTTTTCAAGGAGTTGACCGCTAGCGGTTGGTTCCGTGAACGCACTGTGACCTGTGTCACATTATTGTCCACGCTTACGTCGCGTTCGCCGCGGTAAGTTCTTCGAGCGTCGTGTGAACTCCGCTGTCGGTGTCCTGTAGCACAACCTCGGGCTCGTGAACATA
This sequence comes from Woeseiaceae bacterium, assembly GCA_028277265.1. GTDB lineage: Bacteria > Pseudomonadota > Gammaproteobacteria > Steroidobacterales > Woeseiaceae > UBA1847. The sequence continues at coordinate 3,753 of JANQGP010000010.1, forward strand.
ATGTCCCTGCATGAAATCCAGGCCGAGCTGGAACAGCACGGCCATCGCGTTGGCGTTCTCGACGCGCTCGGCAATTGTCTTGATCTTGCGCTCTTGCGCCACCTTTACGATCTTGCTGACGGCACTCTGCATCGAATTGTCGGTCATCAGCGTGTGCATCAGTTCGCCATCGATCTTGATGTAGTCGGGTTTCAGGATGTCGAGAATTTGAAACCGCTCCCGGTCTATGCCGTAGTGCTGCAGCGCGAAGCCGATACCGAGTTTGCGCGTTTGTGTCACGAGCTCTCTTGTCTGCTTGATGTGCTTCGCGGCATCACGCTCCGGGACCTGGATTACGAGGCGTGAGCAGTCGAAACCGTGTTCGTCCAGCTTCTGCTCCATCCAGTCGGCCGTCGTATTGTCGGTAATCGACTGCTCCGACAGGCGCACGAACACGCGATCGGCGTCATGCCTGCCGCAGAAGTCCATCGCCGCCGTCAACATCCAGCGGTCGATGTTCTTCATCATATTGTTGCGTTCGGCAGCCGGCAGGAACTCGGACGGCAGGACGGATTTGCCCTGCGCGTCGATCATGCGCACGAGCAGGTCGTACATTTGGATCGAGTCACAGCGCAGGCCGGCTATCGGCAGCTGCGCCAGCAGGAAGCGATTGTCCATCAGCGCCGCCTTGAGGTGCTTGACCCAGATCGCATCGAACTCGCGTTGCTTCGTATCCTCGTCCGCGGCCTCGCTGAGGCAGGACTGGCCGCCGCCGGCTTCCCTGCCAAGCTTGTAGGCGTCCACTGTCGCAGCGACGAATTCCTCGAGATTGCCGAAGACCTCGCTGAAGCCGCAGGCGCCGACGGTGCAGGTCAGTTGTGTCGACGTGTCACCGACGTCGAACGTAATCGCCTTCAGATGCTCGATCAGCTGCTTGCCCCAGACCTGCGCGTCGCGGGGTTTGCCGCGTTCGAGCAGGACCATGATCGACGTGCCCTCGAATCGTCCTGCGACGTCGCGCGGATGCATGCGCTTGCGCACGGCTTCCGCGAGCTGGGCGAGGATCTCCTCGGACTGAATGATGCCGACCTTGTCGTGAACCTCGGCGAAGTTGTCCGGCTTGATGTAGACGAGGCAATGGGTACCCGACTGAGGCCTGCGCTTCAGGCGTTTGACCAGGCGCTCGAGGAATTGAGCGCGGTGGTAGAACAGCATCGTCGGATCGCGCTTCAGCGCGTCATGAACGAGCTTTGTCGGTTCCTCGGCGACCTTGAGCTGCGGTGCGATACGAACCTGCACGCAGGGGCCGTCGTCGAGGTCGATCTTGCGAAATTCGAGGTGCAGTTCCTCGGCGTCACCGGAGTCGATGTGCGCCTTGACGATCAGCTTTTCATCGTTCTGCCACTTGCCGGCAATCGTCGCGACGAGTGCGCCCTTTAGCGCCGCCTGGCTTTCGGATTCGAAGTTGTCCATTACAGGCATGCCGAGCAGGTCGTCCTTGTCCCTGACCTTGAACTGACTGAGCCAGGCCTCGTTGACGTCCACGAAGATACCTTCCTGGACGAGGGCATAGGAACTCTCGGAACCCGCCATGTGCTCCTTGAGCTGCTTCTTGTATTCGGTTGCCGACTGCAGCGTCGAATTGAGCGCGCGTTCGACGCGCAGTGCCCGTAACTCGCGAGACACCACCGATTGAAGACGGCTCTTGAGGCCCTTGGATACCAGGTCGCACGCACCCGAACGCATGGCGGATTCGATGTCGGCTTCGTCGGCCTTCGCCTGCACGGCGATGACCGGGACTTCGGGGTTGTAACGGTCTTTCTGCTTGACGACCTCGCGGATCGAGTCCGCGTAACTGTCGCAGTTGAGAATGAGCAGCTCGACGTTCTCGGCGGACAGGGTGTCGGCGAGGCGATTCGGATTGGCCACCCAGTGGCAGTGCGCCGCATGGCCCGCGTCGCGCAATGTACTGTTGATCAGCTGGACGTCGTCCTGATCCTGTGTCAGGACGGCGATGGAGACGCTGTGGCTACCGTTCAAATCCCGTTCCCTGGCATGCCGGGATAACCCCGTGATATCCGTATTCTGTTAATAGATACGAAGTCTAGACACTTGACTATTGGGTGTCCCGACCCGGAGGCCAAAACCGTGACCTGAATCAAGTTTCTGGCCGATCTCCGGCCGAATCGGTCCGAAATCATGGCTGGCGCCGCTACCGGACTCCGGTATCATAGCGCCTCGTCGCAACGCGGCGGCCCGACATTCCAAAGCGAAAGACCATGGCAAATTACAGCACCAACGAGTTCCGCAGCGGGCTCCGGATCATCATCGACAACGACCCCTGCGTGATCGTCGAAAACGAGTTCGTCAAGCCGGGCAAGGGCCAGGCCTTCAATCGCGTGCGTATCAGGAATCTCAAGACCGGCAAGACCGTCGACAAAACCTTCAAGTCGGGGGAATCCGTCGAAGCCGCGGACGTGATGGATACCGAGATGCAGTTTCTCTATGCGGACGGCGAATTCTGGCATTTCATGGATCCCGATACGTTCGAGCAGTTCGCCGCCGACGGCAAGGCGATCGGCGATGCGAAAGACTGGATCACCGATGGCGACACATGCGGCATCACGCTGTGGAACAACGAACCGCTGATCGTCACGGCGCCGAACTTCGTCGAGCTCGAGATCACCGAAACGGATCCGGGCGTCAAGGGCGACACGGCGAGCGGCGGCGTCAAGCCCGCGACGTTGTCGACCGGCGCGGTCGTACGTGTGCCGCTGTTCGTCGACCAGGGCGAAACGATCAAGGTCGACACGCGTTCACGCGAGTACGTTTCACGCGTCAAATAAAGTACTTGCGCTTCTCCTGGAGCGCGCAAAACGACTCACACAGTCTTTCGACGCCGAGCTGGTCGGCTTCGCTGAAACGGCGCGTGGTCGGGCTGTCGATGTCGAGTACGCCGATCAGGCGCTCATGGGCGATGAGCGGCACCACGAGCTCAGACCGTGACTCGGGATCACAGACGATGTGGCCCGGAAACGCGTGCACGTCGGCGACGCGTTGCGTCTGCAGCGACGAGGCGGCGGCGCCGCAAACGCCCTCGTCGAGACGGATGTGAACACAGGCCGGTTTCCCCTGGAACGGGCCGAGCACGAGCTCTTCGCCGCGCAACACGTAGATGCCCAGCCAGTTGATGTCGGGGATGGCGTTGTAGAGCAGGCCGACAAAGTTGGCGGCCGCCGCAAGTGCATCGGGTTCCTCGTCGAGCAGTGCGTGAAGCTGGGCGTCGAGCAGGTCGTAGTCGGTCATGATGGAAATGCAAAGGTAATGACGTCGCGTATATCGTCGGTGTTGACAAGGACCATTTGCAAGCGTTCGAGGCCCATCGCCACGCCGGCGCACTGCGGCAAACCGGCCTCGAGCGCCGCAAGCAATGCCTCGTCGACAGGGCGGACCTTGCGGCCGCGCCGTTGACGTGTCGCATTGTCGGCATCGATGCGGCGGCGATGTTCGACAGGATCCGTCAGCTCGACGTAGCCGTTGGCGAGTTCGATGTCGCCGAGGAGTACCTCGAATCGATCGGCGACGCGATCGTCGTCCGGGCACAGTCTCGCGAGCGCCGCCTGGCTTGCCGGGTAGCGCTGCACCACGGTGAGCCGGTCCTTCGCCAGCATCGGGACGACCCGCGTGGCAAACAGCCAGTCGAGCCAGTCGTCGTGTTCTTCCCCGATCGCGACGCGGGTTGATTCATCCGCGAGTGCCGCCAGTGCGCCGGTCCCCGCAACGAGCGGATCGACGCCGGTCGCAGCGTGAAAGAGCTCCCGATAGTCGGCGATGACCGGTTCGTCCCGGGGTGCGGCTTCCGCGAGCGAGGCCGCGACCAGGTCGAGCGTGTCGTTCACAATCTGCTCGAGTTCCATACCTCTCCGGTACCACTCGATCATCGTGAACTCCGGCTGGTGCCGGTGTCCGGACTCGCCGTCTCGAAACACGCGGCAGATGGCGTAGATATCGGGGTAGCCCGCCGCCAGCAAGCGCTTCATCGGAAACTCGGGCGAGGTGGTCAGATGAAGCGGAACGCGGCTGACCTGGCTTTGCCCGATTTCGAGGCTCTCGATCTGCACGTCACTGACCGCGGCGGTGCAGAGTGCCGGTGTATCGACCTCGAGAACGTCGCGGCCCGAAAAGTATGCGCGGATGCGCCGCAGCAGGGCTGCACGGCGCCCGGCCGCATCAGGGCCGGAGCACGGTTGCCAGTCGATCATCCCGCCGTGCCCTTGATCTCGCCGATCTCTTCGCCCATGCGCACGGTTTCGCCGGGCACGAGATCGTCGTCCCACTCGCAGACGCCGGGCGGCATCAGAACGATCACGGTCGAGCCCATGTTGAACCAGCCGAGGAGGTCGCCTCTGGCAACCCGTGTCGGGTGGCGGGACAGATCGAGCGCATCGACGACACCGGTCTTGCGTGGCCGGATCTCGCCGGTCCAGGGCGTCGAAATGCTGCCGACGTTCAGGGCACCCACGAAGATCAGCACGGCCGGTCCGAAGTCGGTACGAAAATGCATGACCAGCCGCTCGTTGCGCCGAAACAGCCCGCGCAGTGCCGACACCGTCGCTTCATTGACGCTGAACAGGTCGCCGGGTACGTACCTTGCCGCGACGAGTTCGCCCGCGAACGGCGCGTGCACGCGATGGTAGTTGTAAGGTGCGAGGTAAATCGTCGCGAAGCGCCCGTCGACATAGCGTTCGACTTCCTCGAGGTCGGTAGCGAGCAGGTCGCCGAGCGAATAGTCGAGGCCCTTGGCCTGGTACACGCGATCGCGCGTAATGTCGCCGGCAAAACTGACGGTGCCGTCGACAGGCGAGATCACCGCATCGTCGTCATCGTCGATCGCGCGCGCGCCTGATTTCAGTTCGCGAGTGAAGAACTCGTTGAACGTCGCGAACTCGCCGGGAACCTCGAGCTCGACCTCATCGAGGTTGACGTCGAACGCGCGCGCAAACCGGGTGATCAGGAAATCCTTCACGCGCGGATTGCGGATCCGGGCAATGCGCCAGGTGATGGCCGTCAGCCAGTGTTTCGGCAGGATGACCTGCAGCGCGACGAATGCCCTAGCCAGCATGCTCGTCACTGGACGCAGTATCAGCTGCAAACGAGTAGTCGATCGTCAGCAGCGGAACGTCGTCGCTCATCAGCAGCAGGGTGACGACCTCGCCGAGATCGCCCGGACGCATCAGCATCAGGTGCTTGCCGCCGCGTTCCAGGGTGACGTTGCCGCGCGGCGGAACGACGAGTGCATCGATTTCGCGCATGCGGGCGATACCGTCCTCGATTCTCGTTTCATGAATCTCGACAGCCGCAAACTGCGGGCTCGTCACACCAGTAATACGAATCGGCTCGTCCGTATTGTTGGTCAGCACGAAGTAAGCGGCGCCCATTCTCATGCCGGGCATCGGTCGCGTGATATCGACGCCGGTCGCCACGAGCGGCGCCTGCGGCTGCCCGCAGCCGGCGATGAGCAGCACGAGGAATGTCACAGCAACGCGTATCATGAGCCCGCCATGACGATCGGCAGATCGTTGACGTAGTTCTCGATGACGTGCGGGCCGCTGAACAGGGCATGGAACCTGCCGTCCGGATCGATCGCGAGTACGGCCGCCGAGTGGTCGACGTTGTAGTTCTCGTCGTCCGACGGCTGCTTTTTGAAGTAGATGCCGAGTCCGTCGGCCAACCGTCGGATACCGTCGACCGTACCCGTAATGCCGAGATTGCCCTCGCCGAAGTAGCCGACGTAGCGGCTCATGAGCTCGGGTGTATCGCGCTCCGGGTCGACGCTGACCAGCACGATTCGCGGCAGCGTCTCCTCGCCCGCGTCGGCGAGTTGTTGCCTGGCCGCCGCCAGTACCTGCAGCGTCATCGGGCAGATGTCCGGGCAATGCGTGAAACCGAAGAATACGAGATCCCACTGGCCCTTGAAGACGTTCTCGTCGATATCCTTGCCGTACTGGTCGACAAGCGAGAACGCGGGTACCGGGTTCGGGTCCGGGAGGATCATCGCCGTGACGGCGGTAGCCGGAGGTTGCAGCCGGTTCGCGAGGTACGCGCCGGCGAGAACGGCTGCGACCATCGCGACCGCTACATAGAGATTTCTGGGTGCCATAGGTTGGCAATTCTACAGGCAGACGGACCGTTAAGGTGATAGATTCGCGCGCCATGACCGTCGAGCAACTCATCCGCGATATCGCCGGGCGCTTCGAGTCGGCCGGCCTCGACTTCGGGCACGGCACGGACAATGCCGTCGACGAGGCGGCCTGGCTCGTGTTCGCGGGGCTTGGCCTGTCGCACGACGATGCGCCGGGCGTCTACGGCGAGCCTGTCCAGGAGGATGCGGTCCGCACGATCGATGCGCTCGCGACGCGTCGTATCGAGGAGCGGGTGCCGCTCGCCTACCTCGTCAACCAGGCCTTCTTTGCGGGGCTCGAGTTCTATGTCGACGAGCGCGTCCTCGTGCCGCGCTCGCCGTTCGCCGAACTGATCCTCCGCCGCTTCGCACCGTGGATCGAGCGCGGTCAGGTCCGGCGTGCCGCCGATCTCGGCACCGGCAGCGGCTGTATCGCGATTGCGATTGCCCGTGCGTTTCAGGGCGCAGAAGTCGATGCCGTGGACATTTCCGCCGATGCACTGGCTGTCGCGGCGATCAACGTCGAACGGCACGGCCTCGAACATCGTGTGCGCCTCGTGCAGTCGGACTTCTTCGCCGCGCTGCCGGTCGTGCGCTACGACCTCGTTGTGAGCAATCCGCCTTACGTCGACCAGGCGGACATGGATGCCCGGCCCGCCGAATTCCGGCACGAACCCGAACTCGGTCTCGCGGCCGGCGACGACGGCCTGGAATCCATTCACAAGATTCTGCAAGATGCCTCGCGATTTATGGCGGACAATGGAATACTCGTCTGTGAGGTCGGCAACAGCCAGGCAGCGCTGGAAGCTGCTTACCCTGAACTGCCTTTCGTCTGGCTCGAGTTCGAGCAGGGTGGTGCGGGCGTGTTCGTGCTGACCCGGAAAGACCTGGAACGGATCGGGAAGTAGTTAAGGTGTCGGGCAACAGTTTCGGCAAATCATTCATCGTCACGACCTTCGGCGAAAGCCACGGGGTTGCGCTGGGCGCGATCGTCGACGGCTGTCCGCCGGGCATGGTGCTGTCCGAAGCCGATATCCAGGCCGATCTCGATCGCCGGCGCCCGGGGCGGAACAAGCACACGACCCAGCGCAACGAACCCGACCAGGTGAAGATCCTCTCGGGTGTGTTCGAGGGCAAGACGACGGGCACGCCGATCGGCCTTCTGATCGAGAACACCGATCAGCGCTCAAAAGACTACGGCGACATCAAGGACAAGTTCCGTCCCGGTCACGCGGACTACACTTACCAGCAGAAATACGGCATCCGCGACTATCGTGGCGGTGGCCGCTCGTCGGCGCGCGAAACCGCCATGCGCGTCGCCGCCGGGGCGATCGCGCGCAAGTACCTCAAGGAAAGAGCGGGCGTCGAGATCCGCGGCTTCATCTCGCAGCTCGGGCCGATCGAACTCGGCGCGACCGACCTGTCGATCATTGATGACAACCCGTTTTTCTGCGCGGATCCCGGCAAGCTCGACGAGCTCGAGGCGTTCATGAACGCGCTGCGCGACGAGGGCGACTCGATTGGCGCCAAGATCAGCGTACTGGCGACAGGATTACCCGTCGGGCTCGGTGAACCCGTGTTCGACAAGCTCGAAGCCGATCTCGCGCACGGGCTCATGAGCATCAACGCAGTAAAGGGCGTCGAAGTCGGCGCAGGTTTCGCGGCCGTATCGCAGCGCGGCAGCGAGCATCGCGACGAGATGTCGGCCGATGGCTTCAGCAAGAACGACGCGGGCGGCACGCTGGGTGGCATCTCGTCGGGGCAGGACCTGCTCACGAGCATCGCGCTCAAACCGACGTCGAGCATCACGAAACCCGGCAAGACCGTCGACCGGCAGGGCAAGAACACCGAGATCGTGACCAAGGGCCGTCACGATCCTTGCGTCGGTCTTCGCGCGACGCCGATTGCCGAGGCGATGGTCGCACTCGTGCTGATGGATCACTTCCTGAGGAACCGGGCGCAGAACGCCGACGTCGAAACGGAAACACCAACATTATAGGAGCGGCGATCCGCCGCGGACGAACTCATGAGCAAGACCTACAACATAGCCGTCGTCGGCGCCACCGGTGTGGTGGGCGAGGCGATGCTGGAGATACTCAGCGAGCGCAGGTTCCCGGTCGGCGAGATCCATGCGCTCGCCAGCGAACGATCGATCGGCAAGACGGTGAGCTTCGGCAACCGCGAACTCGAGGTCGAGGACCTTGCGACATTCGATTTCTCGAAAGCGCAGATCGGACTGTTCTCGGCGGGCGGTGCGATTTCGGCCGAATACGCGCCCAAGGCGACCTCGGCGGGCTGCGTCGTCATCGACAACACCTCGCACTTTCGCTATGACGAGGATATCCCGCTCGTCGTGCCCGAAGTCAACCCGGATGCGATCGCCGGCTACACCGCCCGCGGCATCATCGCGAATCCGAATTGTTCGACGATTCAAATGGTTGTCGCGCTCAAACCCCTCTACGACGCCGCCGGCATCGAACGCGTCAATGTCTGCACGTACCAGGCCGTGTCCGGGGCGGGGCGCAGCGCCGTGGAGGAGCTCGTCCGGCAAACCACGACGCTGTTGAACGGGCGCCCGCTCGAGATCGACGGCGACGCCAAGCAGATCGCATTCAATGCCATCCCGCACATCGACGTTTTCCAGGACAATCGCTACACCAAAGAAGAAATGAAGATGGTGTGGGAGACGCGTAAGATCCTCGATGACGAGACGATACTCGTGAACCCGACTGCCGTGCGTATCCCGGCGTTCTTCGGGCACTCGGAGGCGGTTCATATTGAAACGCGCGACAAGCTGACGGCAAGTGATGCGATAGAATTGCTCGACAAGGCGCCCGGCGTGGAGGTCCTGGACGGCACGGCGACGGGCGAATACCCGACGGCGGTGACCGAGAGTTCGGGTGCCGACCCGGTTTTCGTCGGCAGGGTCCGCGAAGACATCTCTCACCCGCGAGGTCTGGATCTCTGGGTGGTCGCCGACAACATACGTAAGGGCGCGGCTCTAAATAGCGTCCAAATTGCTGAAATATTGGCAAAAAACTATCTATAAGCTATAGTTCGCAGGCAAAGTCAGCCCCCCGGACCGGATGTCGTTATTGGGGCTTTGTGGGGTTTGGAGAAATATTTATGCCGCTACGTCTCATGCGTATCTCGCTTGCCTTAATCCTGGTGTTCTCGAGCGAGGTCTGGGCCATTGGACTCGGTAACATCAATCTGGATTCGGCACTCAACGAGCCGCTGCGCGCAGAGATTCAGTTGCTGTCCGCAACGCCCGAAGAACTCGCGAGTCTCGAGGTCACGCTCGCGTCCGCGGAGACGTTCGATCGCTACGGCATTGATCGGCCGTTCTATCTTCAGGAGCTGCAGTTCAACATCCTGTCGACGAGCCCGAACGGGCCCGTTGTGCAAATACGCTCGCGGTCCCCGATTACCGAACCCTTCCTGACCTTCCTCGTCGAGGCGAACTGGCCGAGCGGCCGCCTCCTGCGCGAGTACACGGTGCTGCTGGACCCGCCGACCTATACGCCGCCTGCAGCACAGAGACCGCAGCAGGTCGAGGCGCCGCGCCGCGCCGCGCCGACCGACAGCGCTCGCATCGAACGACAGCCGGAACCGGCACAGCAGCAGCGTGCGACACCTCCGGCGCAGCCGCGTGTCACGCCGCCGCCGAGTCCGCCGCGGGAAACGACGCCGCGGCCGGCAGCCGACCCCGTCGCGGACACGCAGACTGTCGATGACACGCCGTACTCCACGACCTCGAGTGGCGATGTCTACGTTGAGCGGGGCCAGACCTTGTGGGGAATTGCGGCCCGCATGCGACCGGACAGCCGCCTTACGATGAACCAGACGATGCTGGCGATTTTCGAGGCCAACCCGGAAGCGTTCGACGGCAATATCAATCGCCTCAAAGCGGGTGTGTCGCTGCGCATTCCGAGCGCCGACGAGATCTTCCGGATCGACCGTACCTCGGCGCTGAACGAAGCGCGGCGGCAGAACGACGAGTGGAGCGGTACGACAACGGATTTCACAACGGCCGAGCCGGACTATACCTACGAACCGGAACCCGTACCCGAGGAGCCGGCCGAGACCCCGCCGAGCCTGGTGCTCGTGCCGCCCGACGAGGAGCCGGCCGGCGTCGACTTCGGTGACGATCTCGAGACGACCGAACCGCTGACCCGCGAGCAGGAGATCGAGAATCAGATCGCCGAGCTCGAAGCCGCCGACGTGGCGGATCAGCCGTCGCTCATCGAGATCCGTAACAGCGAGCTGGCCGAATTGCGCCAGGAACTCGCGAACATCCGTGGCGAGATCTACGAGCCGCCGGTCGACGAGATGGCGGACGAGATCGTCGATGACGCTGCCGAGGACGACAGCGGCGAAGGCGCCGACGCATTGTTCCCGGATCCCGACGAACTCGTGGCCGACGACGCCGAAGGCGCGGACGAGGCAGCCGATGAGGCGGCCGCGGAAGACGTGGCGCCGCCGGCCGATATCGTCTCGACGCGGGACGAGCCCGGTCTCGTCGATCAGATTCTCGGATTCCTGACCAGCTTCTGGATGTGGATCGTCGGCGCGATTGTCGCCGTTGTCGGTCTGCTGGTCTGGTTTGCACGCCGCGGTGGCGAGGATGCCGACGACATGCGGCCCTGGGAGTCTCTGGACGACGATGAAATGGCGGCGGCAACCGGTGCGGCAGGCGACCTCTCGACAACCGAGACCATGCAGGCGCCGACGCCGGAGGAGGCGTTCGTCGTCGTTGAACAGGACACGGGTATTCGTGAACTGGACGACACGATCGAGGCGCCGGCGGCCGAGGAGCCCGCCGACCTTGCGGAGGCTGCCGCCGAAACGGGCGAGTTCGACTCGCTGGAAGACACCTTCAGCAGCGAAACCGCGGTCAACCTCGACCAGACCGATCCGATCGCCGAAGCCGACTTCCATATGGCCTACGGCCTGTACGACCAGGCTGCCGACCTGATCAACGGCGCGCTCGAGTCCGATCCCGCCGACAAGGCGCTGATGTCCAAGCTCTGCGAGATCTATTTCGTCTGGGGCAATCGCGATGCGTTCATCGATGCGGCATCGCGCCTCAGGGACGCCGTTGGCGGCGGCGATACCGCCGAGTGGGACAAGATCGTCATCATGGGTCAGCAGATCGCAGCCGATCACGAGTTGTTCGCCGGCGCCGGCGTTGCCGGGGCGACCAAGGCCGTCGACCTGTCCTTCGAATCGGACATGGACGAGGCCGCCGAGCTCGATATGGACTTCGGCGGTGAAGTGGTTGAGGGCGGTTCGGATATCGTCGATCTCGGCGCGACGGACGAGACGGCGGCCGACGACGACGTCGACTTCCTGTTCGACGATCCGACGGCCGAGACCGGTGAGACGGCCGAGATGCCGGCCCCGGCGGCCGAGGCGGACGACACCGTCGAGGCGACCGCCGAGATGCCGACTGCGTCGGAGCCGACGGTGGAATCGCCGGCCATCGAAGAGCAATATGCCGTGGACGCAACGTCAGAGTTGCCCTCGCTCGATGAGTCGCTGGGCGCAGCTATTTCCGACAGCGGACAGGATTCCGATGCGACCGCCGAAATCGACCTCGACGAACTCGATTTCGACATCACGGGTACCAATGAAGCGCTCGACGACACGGGCGTCAACGAAGAGCTCGACGACACGGGTGTCAACGAGGAGATCGACCCGAACGCCACCGGCGTCCAGCCCGCGTTCGATGCCGACGCATCGGCGATTGTCGAAGGGCTGGATCTCGACGACTTCAGCGAAACCGGGATGCGCCTGGCCCCGGACGAGACCGGCCGCATGCCGTTGGCTGATGCCGAAGAGGAGACGGATACGTCGATCGACGTCGATGCCGATCTCCTGGAGGCGACGGGCCGCACCCAGATCCTGAGCGAAGACATGGCAGTCGAACCGCAATCGAACGTGGACGACGCCATCGGTGACGACGAGGCGACGATGCTCGCCTCACTCGATGATACGAGCGAAATATCGAGCGACGCGGAGACGATGCTGGCCTCGATTGATGACGACGACGAGGATTTCGATTTCGCAAAGACCGAGGCACTGCCGTCGGAAGCGTTCTCAGACGGTTCGGACGAGACCCGCGAGTTGCCCGGTGTCGCCGAAACCGATGTCGACCTCGATCTCGACGACCTGACTGCGGCACTGGCCGTCAGCGAGGTCGGCGACACCGTCGAACAACTGCGCGACGACGCGACCGTCGAACAGCCCCGCCCGTCGGTGGGTGAGGAGACGGCGGAGATTCCGACGATGTCGTTGGCACCCGAGGAGATGAGCGACGACCTGCACGAGGCGCGCACGATGACGGAGGTGGGCACCAAGCTCGACCTCGCGCGGGCGTATGTCGATATGGGCGATCCCGCAGGCGCGCGCAGCATCCTCGAGGAAGTCCTCGACGAGGGCGATGAGAGCCAGCGACAGCAGGCGCAGCAACTGCTCGATTCGCTGCCCGGCTAAGGGCCAGGGGCTGCCTCACGGCCCATGCGCATTGCGCTCGGCATCGAATACGACGGGACGTCGTACAACGGCTGGCAGCGCCAGGCGTCCGGACTGGGCGTGCAGCAGCGTCTCGAAGAAGCGCTTTCGCTCGTCGCTGACGAAGCCGTCGAAGTCACTTGCGCCGGGCGCACCGACACCGGTGTACATGCATCCGGCCAGGTCGTGCATTTCGATGCCGCCGCCGAACGCAGCGATCGCGGCTGGCTCCTCGGCGCGAACAGCAATCTCCCGGACGACATCAGCGTTACCTGGGTGCGCCGCGTCGACGACGGGTTCCACGCGCGGTTTTCGGCCACGGGCCGCAGCTACCGCTATCTGATTCTGAATCGTCTGCAGCGATCGGCATTGCATCGCCACCGGGCCTGGTGGGTGCACCAGCCGCTCGACGAGACGCGCATGAACGAGGCCGCGCTGTGCCTCGTCGGCGAGCATGATTTCTCGGCATTTCGCGCCGCCGGTTGCCAGGCGGGCTCGGCGCTGCGCGAGATTACGCAGATCGGTGTTTCCCGCGACGGCGACTGGGTAACGCTGCGTGTCTCGGCCAATGCGTTCCTGATGCACATGGTTCGGAACATCAGCGGCACGCTGGCAGCCATCGGCCAGGGAGAGGCACCTGTCGAATGGGTCAGCGAAGTGCTCGAGAGCGGAGATCGCAAAGCCGGCGGCATCACGGCGCCGCCGCAAGGCTTGACGCTCGTCGGCGTGGCGTACCCGCCCGAGTTCGGCATCCCGTCCGTCTCCGCCTGACAGATGTTTTTGGCATCACTTCTGGCTATCATGCCGGCATGAGCTGGTTCGACAAGATCATGCCCTCGCGCATCAGTACCGAGAAGCGTACGCGGTCGGTGCCCGAAGGCGTCTGGATCAAGTGCACCAATTGCGATGCCCAGTTGTACCGCAATGAACTCGAGCGCAACGTCTACGTCTGCCCGAAGTGCAACTTCCACATGCGCATCGGCGCGCGCAAGCGTCTCGATGCGTTTCTCGATCCGGATTCCCAGCACGAACTGGCCGGTCAGCTCGAGCCGAAGGATCCGCTCAAGTTTCGTGACAGCAAGCGTTACCGCGACCGCATCGTGCAGGCGCAGAAAAAGACCGGCGAAAAAGACGCACTCGTTTCCGTAACCGGTACGTTGTTCGGCCGTCCCGTGGTGGTGTGCGCATTCGAGTTCGCCTTCATGGGCGGCTCCATGGGCTCGGTGGTCGGCGAACGCTTCGCACGAGCGGCGCAATACGCGGCCGACAACAATATGCCGCTGGTTTCGTTTTCGGCCAGCGGCGGCGCGCGCATGCAGGAAGCGCTGTTCTCGCTGCTGCAGATGGCCAAGACGTCGGCGGCGCTGGCGAACCTCGGAGCGAAAGGCATTCCTTACGTCTCGGTGCTGACCGATCCTACGACCGGCGGTGTATCGGCGAGTCTCGCAATGCTCGGCGATGTCAATGTCGCCGAACCCGGCGCATTGATCGGTTTCGCCGGCCCGCGCGTGATCGAACAGACGGTGCGCGAGCGCCTGCCGGAAGGTTTCCAGCGCTCCGAGTTCCTGCTCGACCACGGCGCAATCGACATGATCGTCGACCGCCGCAAGATGCGCGAGGAGATCGCAGAACTGCTCGCGAAGTTCGAAAGCCGCCCAAGCCCCGTCACCGCCTGAGTCAGTGGCCTGTACGGCGCGCTAATGTCATGCGAAGTAACCGGACAGGACACTAGGCACCATGTTGCCGGCCGGAACGCCGCTGACTGACTGGCTGACGTGGCTCGAAACGCTGTCCCCTTCGGAAATCGATCTCGGTCTCGATCGCGTCCGCGCGGTCATGGCCCGCCTGCCGATCGAGACGCCCGAACACGTGTTGCTTGTCGCCGGCACGAACGGCAAGGGTTCGAGCGTCGCGATGGCCGCCGCCCTTCTTCGCGCAGCGGGTTTTGCGGTCGGCGCGTACACGTCGCCGCACATCACCGACTACAACGAGCGCATGGCAATCGGAGAACGACTCGCTGGCGACAATGAGATTGTCGCGGCGTTCGAATCGATCGAGGCTGTCCGGGACGGCGTTCGGCTGACGTATTTCGAGTACGGCACGCTGGCGGCGTTCGTGCTGTTCTCGCAGGCCGATCTCGATGTCTGGGTGCTCGAGATCGGTATGGGCGGACGCCTCGACGCCGTGAATGCCGTCGATCCGACGGCGGCGCTGATCACGAACGTCGCGCTGGATCACTGTGAGTGGCTCGGAGACGATATCGAGGCGATTGCCGCCGAGAAAGCCGGCGTGATGCGCCCGGGCGTTCCCGTGATCTACGGCGGCGACGACGTACCGAAGGCGATTCTCGATCACGCCGGGTCGATCGGGGCGAATCTGCTGTTGCCGGGCCGCGACTTCACCGCAGGCGACCTGCCGCAGCCCGGGTTGCTCGGCGAGTTCCAGGTGCGCAATGCGGCCGCGGTCATTGCGCTGCTCGAAGCGGCCGGCCTGTCCGGCGCGACCGAGCCGGCGCTGGTCGCCGAGGTGCTGCCGCGCGTGCGACTTGACGGCCGCGGCCAGCGCATCGTCAGCGGCGGAGTCGAGTGGCTTCTCGACGTGGCGCACAATCCGGCCGCTGCACAGGTGCTGGGCGCAACGCTAGGCGCGAACCGGCGGCAGGGAGAGACCCTCGCGATCATCGGGATGCTCGACGACAAGGACGTCGAAGGCATCGTCGCCCCGCTGAACGAGCATGTCGATCGGTGGACCGCGGTCACGGCGGACAGCCATCGTGGCATCCCGGCCGCCGAACTCGCGCGGCGCATCGCCAACCACGGCAACCGCCCGTGCCTGATCGCTGAATCGCTGGCCGAAGCGATCGAAACGGCACGGCAAAATGCCGGCGAGAACGACACCATTCTGGTGACTGGCTCGTTCTACATCGTTGGTCCCGTGCTGCAGCAGCTTGAGCTATACTCGCCACCCGACCCATGATGGAACGTGCCTTGAAAGAACGCATTATCGGCGCCGTGGTGCTGGTGGTCTTCGTCGTCCTCGTCGTACCGATCTTTCTCGACGGACCGCCGGACGACGGTGAGATCGTCAGTCAGAGCGTATTGCTGCCGGGACAGGAAGAGCAGAAGACACAGACCGTCGTGCTCGACCGCGATCGTACGGAGCCGGTACCCGCCGCTTCCCAACCTTCACCGACGCCGACAACGCAAGACAGCGAGGCGCCGGTGCGTGAGCAGCCCGCGGCGGAGCGCCCGGCGCCCGTCGTCGAACAGCGCGAGGAAGCGCCACCGCCGGTCCCCGAGCCGGTCGAGGAGTCTGCCGACGAGCCTGAACGGGCCGCACCCGAGCCGGCCGCGGCCTCGACGACAGGGATGTGGGCAGTGCAGCTTGGCAGTTTCTCGAACAAGGAAAACGCGGAACGGCTGGCTGCGGACCTGCGCAGGCAGGGCTACGCCGCGTTCATCAGCGAGGTGTCCACGAGCGGCGGGCAGATGCACCGTGTGCGTATCGGACCACAAAAGGACCGGCCCGGCGCCGAAGAAATGGCCGCCCGGCTCGCCAGGGTCGGACACGACGGCAAGGTTGTACCGCACCCGTGATATCATCGCGTTCCGAAACGACCCTGCCGACCTGAGACGACATCGCCGATGCCGATCATCGACATTCTTATTGCCGTCGCCATCGTCATTTCCATCGTCGTGGGCATCGTCCGCGGCTTTGTAAAGGAAGCCATATCGATCGCTGCGCTCGTCTTCGCGAT
>JANQGP010000145.1 GCA_028277265.1 Woeseiaceae bacterium
AACGAGTCCGGAACCGATCTGGCTCGCCAGCCGGATGCGCTGTGCTTCGCCGCCTGACAGCGTCTCGGCGCTGCGATCGAGCGACAGGTAGTCGAGCCCCACATCCGACAAAAAGCCGACGCGGTCCGAGATCTCCTTGAGGATCTTCTCGGCGATAGTCGCGCGCCAGCCATCGAGTTTCATGGTGTCGAAAAACTCGCGCACGTGACCGACCGACAGGCGCGTGATCTCGGGCAATGAGTGATCATTGATGAAAACGTTGCGTGCCGCCTCATTGAGGCGTGTTCCGTGGCAATCCGGGCAGGCCTGGCTGTTGAGGAACTTCGACAGCTCCTCACGCACCGCGCTCGACTCGGTTTCGCGATAGCGGCGCTCGAGGTTTGGCAACACGCCTTCGAATCGATGCGTTTTGCGCACCTGCATTCCGCGCGAATTCGCGTAGAAGAAGTCGATCTTGTCCTTGCCGCTGCCATAGAGCACGATGTTCTGCAGCTTTTTCGGCAGCTCGTTGAACGGCGTCTCGATGTCGAATTCGTAATGCGCCGCGAGGCTCTGGATCATCTGGTAGTAATACGTCGTCCTGCGATCCCAGCCGCGGATGGCGCCGCCGGCCAGCGACAGGCTCGGGTTGACGACGACGCGTTCCGGGTCGAAGAACTGCTTGACGCCGAGACCGTCGCAGCTCGGGCAGGCTCCGGTCGGGTTGTTGAACGAGAACAGCCGCGGCTCGAGTTCGGTCAGGCTGTAACCGCAGATCTTGCAAGCGTGGCGATCCGAGAACGTGATCTCCTCGGCCTCATCGTCGTCCATGTACGCGATTCGGGCGACGCCGTCGGCGAGCCGCAGTGCCGTTTCGAACGACTCGGCGAGTCTCAGCCGCAGGTCTTCCTTGACTTTGAACCGGTCTACGATTGCGTCGATGCTGTGCTTCTTGCGCAGATCCAGCTCCGGGGGCTGGTCAAGTTCGTAGATTTCGCCGTCGATGCGGGCACGCACGAAGCCTTGTGCCTGCAGGTCGGCCATGAGCTGCACGTGCTCGCCTTTGCGTTCTTTGACGACCGGCGCGAGCAGCATGAGCTTCGTGCCCTCGGGCAGTTCGAGCACATGATCGACCATCTGGCTGACCGTCTGGGCTTCGAGCGCGATGCCGTGATCGGGGCACTTCGGCGTGCCGGCCCTCGCGAACAACAGGCGCAGGTAGTCGTAGATCTCGGTGACGGTGGCGACCGTTGATCGCGGATTGTGCGAAGTCGATTTCTGCTCGATCGAGATCGCCGGCGAGAGTCCATCGATGTGATCGATATCCGGCTTTTCCATCATCGACAGGAACTGGCGCGCGTAGGCAGACAGCGACTCGACGTAGCGTCGCTGGCCCTCGGCATAAATAGTGTCGAACGCAAGCGACGATTTGCCCGATCCCGACAGCCCGGTGAACACGATCAGCTTGTCGCGAGGTAACGCGAGATCGAGATTCTTGAGGTTGTGGGTCCTCGCGCCCCTGATATCGATGGTTTTCATGACGAACCTGCTAATATACGCCGCCGCGCAACCGCGGCGCAAAGGAACCTTGGTTTTGGTGACAAACGATCTGAATCGCGTAGCGATGAATGCCGGCGAGCGCAGTTTCGTCGGCGTCGTGGCACTGATTGGCATGATCCGGATCTTTGGACTCTTCGCGCTGTTTCCGGTTCTTTCTTTGTACGCTGCCGAACTGCGCGAGGCGACGCCGCTGCTGATCGGGCTCGCGGTGGGTGCCTACGGCCTGACCCAGGCCGGCCTGCAGATTCCACTTGGCGCACTGTCTGACCGGATCGGGCGTGTTCCCGTGATCGTCGGCGGCCTGGCCGTCTTCGCGGCCGGCAGCGTGCTCGCGGCGGTGTCCGATTCCATCTACGGGGTTATCGCCGGGCGGTTGTTGCAGGGAGCCGGGGCGATCTCCGCAACATTGACGGCGCTCATTGCCGACGCGACGCGGACGGAAGTCCGCACGCGCGCCATGGCAATCTACGGTGTCGGCATCTTTGCATCATTGATGATTGCTATGGTGCTCGGACCAGTGATCTCGTCCCGGTTCGGGGTCGCGGGACTGTTCTGGATCACCGCCGTACTCGGGATCGTTGCGGCAGGCTTGCTGAGTGTGCTGCCGGAGATTCCGCAGCCGAGGAGCCGCGACAGCTGGAGTATCCTGCCCGCGTTCCGCGCTGATCTGCTGCGCGTCGATTCCTACATCTTCCTTTTGCACATGATCATGACGGCGACGTTCGTGGCGCTGCCCTTTCTCCTGACCGATCGCCTCGGGCTCGCCTTGACCGATCACTGGAAGATCTATATCGGAGCCTTGCTGCTCTCGCTGCTGGTCGCGGTTCCGATGATCATGAACGATCATCACCAGGGTCGCGGCCACTTGATCGGCCTTGCCGTGGCGATGATCATCGCAGCCCAGCTGGCACTCACGTTTCTCGGTTTCTCGTTGATTCCGGTTTTCCTGGCCCTGTCGCTGTACTTTGCCGGCCTCAATTTCCTCGAGTCCGGGCTGCCTGCGCGCCTGTCCGTGCTGGCGGAGGACGAAGTCCGTGGTGCCTCGCTCGGGGTCTTCTCCGGCGCCCAGTTCCTCGGTGCGTTCGTGGGCGGCCTCGTGGGCGGCCGCTTCCTGGGCCAGGGCCAGCCGACCGACGTTTTTTTCGTCTGTGCGCTGCTGGGCGGGATCTGGCTCGCGATGCAGGGATTCGGCCGGTTTCAGCGCTCCTGACTGAGAAATCGCGCTGGTATTTGGCGCCCCAGGCCCTACAATAGTGCCCCCTTGCCGCTGCCGCGGCGGGCACGAACAACGGACAGGACAGGAGCCGGAATGGCCCGCGGAATCAACAAAGTCATCATCGTTGGCAACCTGGGGCAGGACCCCGAGACGCGCTACATGCCGAGCGGCGCGGCGGTGACCAACTTCACGGTCGCGACCAACGAGTCGTGGAAGGACAAGCAAACGGGCGAACAGAAGGAGCGCACCGAGTGGCATCGTGTCGCGATGTTCAACCGCCTTGCCGAGATCGCGGCCGAGTACCTTCGAAAAGGCTCGCAGGTCTATATCGAAGGTAAGCTGCGTACGCGCAAATGGCAGGGCCAGGACGGCCAGGATCGCTACACGACCGAGATCATCGCCGACGAGATGCAGATGCTCGGCGGTCGCGGAGGCGGTGGCGGAGGCGGATCCTTCGGCGGCGGCAGCGGCCAGAAAAGCGGCGGTGGCAATGCGCCCCGGCAGCCCGGTCCCGACGACTTCGACGACGATATTCCGTTCTAGGAACTTAATGCGACAATCTTTTTGGTAGGCCGCGCGGGGCGTTTTCGTCTGCGCGGCTTTTTCACTATTAGACGACAAGGATTTACATAATGGGCGCGTTCAAGGAGCCGCATGGCGGCGAACTGAAGAACCTCTATCTCGACAACGGCGCAGCGGAAGTCGCCAGGAAGGAAGCCGGTGGCTTCCCGTCGTGGGACCTGACCGAGCGTCAGCTTTGCGACATCGAACTGCTGTTGAACGGTGCGTTCTCGCCGCTCGACGGCTTTCTCAACAAGGACGACTACGACGCGGTCATCACCGGGATGCGCCTGACGAGCGGCGTGCTGTGGCCGATGCCGATCACGCTAGACGTCAGCGAGGAGTTTGCGGCTGGCCTCGAAACGGGTGAGCACATTGCGCTGCGGGATCTCGAGGGCGTCATCGTTGCGACGCTCGAGGTCGGTGACATCTGGAGCCCCGACAAGGATGCCGAGGCCAGGGGCGTATTCGGAACGACCGATGAGAAACACCCCGCCGTGCACTACCTGAATCGTATCGCAGGGCCCGTATACGTCGGCGGCAAGCTGACCGGCATCGAGGCGCCGATGCACTATGACTTCAAGCACCTGCGCGAAAGTCCCGAAGAGGTGCGCGCGCGATTCCGGAAACTGGGCTGGCGCAAGGTCGTCGCGTTCCAGACGCGCAACCCGATGCACCGGGCGCACCAGGAAATTTCGCACCTGGCGGCGCGGGCGGCAGAGGCCAACCTGCTGATCCACCCGGTCGTCGGCATGACCAAGCCGGGCGATGTCGACCATTACACGCGTGTGCGTTGTTACGAACACATCCTCAACTATTACCCCGAACAGACGACGACGCTGTCACTGCTGCCGCTCGCGATGCGCATGGGCGGGCCGCGCGAGGCGATGTGGCACGCGATTATCCGCAAGAACTACGGTTGTACGCACATCATCATCGGCCGTGACCATGCGGGTCCCGGCAAGGACTCGAACGGCGACGATTTCTACGGTCCTTACGATGCACAGGACCTGCTCGAGGAGTACGCCGGGGAACTCGATATCTCGATGGTGCCGTTTCGCATGATGGTGTACGCCGAGAACAAGGCACAGTACATCCCGATCGACGAGAAGACCGAGGAGGATCACGTCCTCAACATCTCCGGCACCGAGCTTCGTCGGCGGCTGCAGGAAGGCCTCGAGATTCCCGACTGGTTTTCGTTCCCGGATGTCGTTGCCGAGCTCCGGCGCACGCACCCGCCGCGCCACCAGCAGGGCTTCACCGTGTTCTTCACGGGGCTGTCCGGGTCGGGCAAGTCGACGGTCGCGAACGCATTGATGTCCAAGCTCATGGAGATCGGCGGGCGGCCGGTGACGCTGCTAGACGGTGACATCGTGCGCAAGAACCTCTCGAGCGAGCTCGGCTTCTCGAAGGAGCACCGGGATCTCAATATCCAGCGCATCGGTTTCGTCGCGAGCGAAATCACCAAGAACGGCGGCATCGCAATCTGCGCGCCGATCGCGCCGTATGCGCACACGCGTCGTATCGTTCGCGAGACGATCGAGCCGGTCGGCGGGTTCGTCGAGGTGCACGTCGCGACGCCGCTCGAGGTGTGCGAGCAGCGCGATCGCAAAGGCCTCTACGCGCTGGCGCGCGCCGGCAAGATCAAGGAGTTCACCGGCATCAGCGATCCGTACGAGGTGCCCGAGAACGCCGAGATGGT
>JANQGP010000324.1 GCA_028277265.1 Woeseiaceae bacterium
ACCTTGCGCAGTACTACCATGCAGAGGCGCAAAAAGACGGCGAAAAGAGCGATTACCGCGAAGCGGCCAACTGGTATCGGAAGTATCTCGCGTACTTCCCGGGCGAGGCCGATACGGCGAACACGAATTTTCTGCTTGCCGAGATTCTGTTCGAGAGCGATGAGTTCGGCGATGCCACGGCAGAGTATGAGCGCACCGCCTACGGATACCCGTTTCACGAGAAGTCGGCGGAAGCCGGCTACGCGGCGATTCTCGCCTATCGCGAGCACGAGAAGACGCTTACAGGCGCCGCAAAAGACCGGTGGCACCAGGCCTATCTCGACAGCGGCCTCAAGTTCGCCGACACCTACCCGGAACATCCCGAGTCGGGCGCGGTGCTGACGACTGTCGCCGAGGACCTCTTCCAGCAGAGCCAGTTCGACCTGGCAGTCGCGGTCGGCCAGGCTGTCGTCGCGAAACAGCCGCCCGTCAAGCCCGAACTCGCGCGCACGGCGTGGACGGTGATCGCGCACTCGCAGTTCGATCTCGGGAACTTCAACGATGCCGAGAGGGCTTACTACAGCCTGCGGAGCTTCACCCCGGCGGACGACGCTGCGGCGAAAGCCGACATCAAGGAACGTATCGCGTCGACGATTTACAAGCAGGGTGAGCAGGCCCGGGACCTCGGCGATCTCGAGACCGCGGTTACACACTTCCGTCGTCTCGGCGAGGCAGTGCCGGATTCACCGATCCGGGCGACAGCCGAGTACGATGCGGCTGCGGCGCTGATCAACCTGCAGTCGTGGGACCGGGCGTCGGTCGTGCTCGAACAGTTCCGGCGCGATTACCCCGACAGCGAGTTTGCAGACGATGTGACGCAGAAGCTCGCGGTGACGTATCTCGAGTCAGGCCAGGCGGAACAAGCCGCTTCCGAGTTCGAGCGCATCGCCGATGCCGAGTCGAGCAGCGACGACGTACGTCGCGAAGCGCTCTGGAAAGCGTCGGAACTCTACGAGCAGACCGGCACGCTGGCCGCAGAGCAGCGTGTGCTGAACAACATCGTTCAGCGCTACCCGAACCCATTGTCGGAATCGATCGAAGCTCGCGTCCGATTGCTCGAAATCGACAGGCAGACCGGCAATGAGCAGGCGGTTCTGGCCCGCCTCGAGGAAATGGTCCGTGTCGACGCGACCGCCGGCTCCCAGCGCAGCGATCGCACACGCTACCTGGCGGCGACGGCGTCGCTCGAGCTCGCGGAGCCGGTGCGCAAGCGATTCGAGGTCGTGAAGCTGAGTCAGCCGCTCGCTGAAAGCCTGAAACTGAAGAAACAGCTGATGGAAGACGTCATCGAGGCTTACACGACTGCCTCGGATTACGGCGTGGCGGAAGTCACGACGGCCGCGACCTTCCGGCTTGGCGAGGTGTACGAGAAGTTCTCGTCAGACCTGATGGCGTCGGATCGCCCGACGGAGCTCGCGGCCGATGCGCTCGAGCAATACGAGATCCTGCTCGAGGAACAGGCCTATCCTTTCGAGGAGAAGGCGATCGATCTATACAAGGCGAACACCGACCGTGCTGCCGAGGGCGTGTACGACGAATGGGTTCGCAACAGTTTTGAAAGGCTCGCCGGATTGATGCCGGCGAGGTACGCGAAGAAGGAGCGCGGCGAAGATGTGGTTACAGCGCTTTACTGACAAATCGCGCAGTGTGGGGTGCGTTCTGGCGCTGCTGATCGCCGCCGGCTGCGGCGGTACCGGCGGCATCCGCGACGCGGGCGCGCCGGCGGAGCGAGCGGACAGTGCGGAACCGACGGACGGCGACACCGCGGCCCCGGTAATACCCGCAAGGGCGATGACGCTTTTCGAGCAGGCCACGGCCGTGATGGCGTCCGGCGACTTCGTCGATGCCGAGCTTCGTCTCAAGGAGTTCGTGCTGCTGTATCCCGACTATCCCGGCGCTTTCGTCAATCTCGCGATCATCCACGCGCACAACGGGGATGACGAGAGCACGCGTGCCGCCCTCGACCAGGCGCTCGCCCTGGACGCCGATTACGCGCCGGCCCTCAACCAATTGGGCATGCTACTTCGCAGAAACGGGAATTTCCTCGAGGCAGAGGCTGCTTATTTGAAGGCTGTCACAGATTCGCCCGATTACGCCTTGGCACACTACAACCTGGGCGTTCTCAACGAGCTGTACCTGCAGCGGCTGGAAACGGCGCTGCAACACTTCGAGACCTACCAGACGCTGGTCGGTGAGGACAAGCAGGTCGAGAAGTGGATCGCGGATCTGAGGCGTCGCGTAGCGGCGAATCAGCGGACGGCAAACGTGGCGGATTGAAGGACATGAGTACTTATCAAAGACGAGTATTTGGCACCGGATTCATGCTCGCCATGTTGTTGGCAGCGTTTGCCTCTTTCGCCCAGGAAGCGGTTGAAGACGATGAACTGATGCCGGCGGTGGATACGTCGGCGGCCGTCCCCGAGGACGAGGAGGAAGTCACACCGTCACCGGATATCCAGCGGACGACCACCGGCAACCGCGTCATGGACACGCTGGAACTGAGTCGTACCGAGGTGACCGGCAACCAGGAACTGCCGAAGGTGCTGTACATCGTGCCGTGGCAAAAGTCGGATCCCGGTGACCTGATGGGCAAGCCCGTCAATACGCTGCTCGACGAGGTGCTGGCACCCGTCGATCGCGAAGAGTTCATTCGACAGGTCGAGTACTACGACGACCTGTACGGAAACGAAGAGTAGTGGCGGGTTTGGCCCGCATTGATCGAATCTGTCTTAGAGGAGCAGACAAATGAGCACTGTAGTGCGTTTTTTCCAGGAAGGCGGGGCATTCATGATCCCCATCCTGCTGGTATTCGGGTTCGGCGTTGCGATCGCGATCGAACGCTGGACGTACCTGACGATGTCGGGTGCGAGCAACCGTGCC
>JANQGP010000355.1 GCA_028277265.1 Woeseiaceae bacterium
AATATCCGCGTACTCGATACGCACATTTCCTGGATCGTGCTGACCGGGGACTTCGCCTACAAGATCAAGAAACCGGTGAAGCTCGCCTTTCTCGATTACTCCACGCTCGAAAAGCGCAAACGCTGCTGCGAGCTCGAACTCGAGCTCAACCGGCGCTGGGCGCCCGACATCTACCTCGGCATCGTTCCGATATGCGGCAGTCCGCATACACCCGTCGTCGGTGGCAAAGGCACGCCCATAGAGTACGCAGTGAGGATGAATCAGTTCCCGCAGGACGCGCAGCTCGATGTGCAGCTGGCGGCGGGGCTGCTGGTCAACAAGGACATGGTCGAGCTGGCCGAGAAGGTCGCCGGGATACACGCCGCGATACCCGTGTATGAAGCGCCGAGCAGCGCAGCCTTTCTTACCGCGATCCGCCGGCAGATGTTCGACAATTTCGATTACCTGCAGGAATGTCCGGACGAAGATGACGTGCGAAGGCTCCTGGCATGGACCCGGCAGAGCCTCGACGACTGCCGCGAAACGCTGCTCGCCCGGTACGAAGCCGGATTCGTGCGCGAGTGCCACGGCGACCTGCATTTGAAAAACCTGGTCCGCCTGCCGTCGGGCGTCACTCCTTACGATTGCGTCGAGTTCAGCGTCGAGCTGCGCAATATCGATGTGATCAGCGACGTCAGTTTCCTGGTGATGGACCTCGTGGCCCGCGGGGAAAGACGGCTCGCCTATGCCTTCATCAATCGGTACCTCGAGTGCACGGGCGACTACGCCGGTGTAACGGTCCTCGGGCTGTACTTCGTCTACCACGCCCTGATCCGCGCGAAGATCGCGGTCATCAGGGCCATCGAGAGAACGCACGAAACCACGCGCCGGCACGACCGGAAGGAAACGGCGCACTACTGCAACGTCGCCCGCTGGTGGACCGATTTCGGCGCACCACGCCTGATCGTCATGCATGGCTTCTCCGGGTCCGGTAAGACCTGGCTGTCGCAGCAGTTGATGTTGCGCCTGTCCGCCATTCGCCTGCGTTCGGACATCGAGCGCAAGCGTCTGCACGGGTTGCGGGAAACGGAAGGGAGCGGCTCCGCCGTGGGGCAGGGTTTGTATGGACCGGCTGCGAGCGCCGGGCTCTACGAGAGGCTGGCCGAACTTGCAGAGTCCATCCTCGGTACGGGACACAACGTCATCGTCGATGCGGCGTTTCTCGATCGTGCCGAGAGAGACCGATTTCGCGAACTGGCCGGGCGAGTCGGCAGCGCGTTCGTGATCATCAGTACCAGTGCAGCACGTGACGAATTGCATCGACGCGTGGAGACCCGGCAGCGCACCGGCGGCGACCCGTCCGAAGCGGATGCTGCAGTTTTGGGCCACCAGTTCGATCACGCCGATGCGCTTGATGCCGACGAGCACGATCGCGTCATCGAGGTGGCGACCGACCGGCCTGTCGATTTCGACAAGGTCTGCAAGGCGATCGCCCGAGTGCACTAAACCCGGTATTCAGCGATCCTCATCGCGGCGCGCGGTTTGGGTATACAATCATTACATCGAGGCCCGGGACCATGTCTGACAACGTTCGACGCTTGGCTGCTATCTTCGTGCTCCTGTTTGCGTTGCCGGCGCCTGCCCAGGATTTCGCAGCGCGCCGCGCCGACCTGGTCGACGAAGTCCGCCACTATGCCGGTCGCGCCGGGGACGACGCGTTTGGCGAAGAAGTGCTCCGCTCCCTGAATACGGCGGAGCGCCACCGGTTCGTGCCGCGCGACCAGATTCCCTACGCGTACGAGAATCGCCCGTTGCGGATTGGCCACGGGCAGACGATTTCGCAACCGTACATCGTTGCGCTGATGACCGAGTTGCTTGAGCCGAACCCGGACGACGTCGTGCTCGAGGTTGGCACGGGCTCCGGCTACCAGGCCGCCATCCTGTCCCCGCTGGTCGATCACGTGTATACGATCGAGATCATCGAAGCGCTGGCGGCGCAGGCCGGCGAGCGGCTGACGCGCCTGGGCTACGACAACGTCACGACGAAGCTCGGCGACGGCTATTTCGGCTGGGAGGCGCATTCGCCGTTCGACTCGATCATCGTCACTGCCGCGGCCACGCACGTGCCGCCACCGCTCATCGAACAGCTCAGGCCGGGCGGCCGCATGGTGATTCCGGTCGGCGGACGTTTCACCACGCAGTGGCTGTTGCTCATCGAGAAGAACGAGGACGGCGGCATCGTGACGCGCCAGATTGCGCCGGTGATCTTCGTGCCGCTGACGGGCGAACGATAGGCCGGGGCGGCTCCGCCGTGAGGCGTCTCTTCGTCGCAGTCCTGCTCGTTTCCGCCGCGGCGATCGGTTACGAGATCCTGTTGATGCGCGTGTTGTCGATCGTGCAGTGGCATCATTTTGCTTACATGATCATCAGCCTGGCGCTGCTCGGGTACGGCGCCAGCGGTACGTTCATTGCCTTGTTCCGGAAGAGACTCGAGCCGCGATTCGAGTCGGCGTTCGCGGTCTGCGCGCTTCTCTTCAGCATCACGATGGTTGCCTGTTTCGTCGTCGGGCAGCGCGTAGCGTTCAACGCACTCGAGATCATCTGGGACCGATCGCAGTTCGTGAGCCTGAGCCTGTTGTACCTCGTCTTCTTCGTGCCGTTCTTCTTCGCCGCCTGTTGCATCGGGCTCGCACTGACCTGCCGCAGCCGGGAGATCGGCCGGCTCTATTTCTTCGATCTCGCGGGTGCCGGGGCCGGCGCCATACTGCTCATCGGCCTGCTGTTCATCGTCTATCCGCAATCGGCCCTGCTTGTCCTCGTCACGCTGGCGCTCATCGCGTCGCGCCTCGTCGCGACGGGCGAGATCGCGGGCCGGCCGCTCAAGACGGGACAGCTCGCCTGGCTCCTGGTCATGGCGGTCATCGCTGCCGGTGACGGCTTGTCCCTGCGGCCGTCCGAGTACAAGGGGCTGAGCCAGGCGCTGCAGGTCGTGGACAGCCGCGTGCTGGCCGAGGCATCCAGCCCGCTCGGACTGCTGACCGTGGTCGACAGCCCGACCGTACCCGTTCGGCATGCGCCCGGCCTCAGTTTCAACGCGCGGCAAATCCCGCCGGAACAGCTCGCCGTTTTCACGGACGCCGATGGCATGAGTGCGATTACGCGCTACGACGGCGATCCGGAGTCGATTGCCTACCTCGGGGACGTGACGGCGGCGTTGCCCTATCAGCTGCTCGACGAACCGGATGTCCTGTTGCTCGGGTCCGGCGGCGGCGACGGCGTCCTGATGGCGCTCTACCACGGCGCGGGACGTGTCGATGCCGTCGAACTGAATCCCCGGATGACGGCATTCGTCGCGCACGCCTATGCGGATTTTGCGGGTCGTATCTACGACGATCCGCGGGTTACCGTGCATACGGCCGAGGCTCGCGGCTTCGTCGCCCGGAACGACCGGCGATATGACCTCATCCAGATCGGGCTGCTGGACTCGTTCGCGGCCGCCGGTTCGGGCGTGCAAGCGCTCAACGAGAGCTACCTTTACACCGTGGAGGCGCTGCGCGAGTACATCGACGATCTCGGGGCCGGCGGGCTGCTCGCGATCACGCGCTGGATCAAATCGCCGCCGCGCGACAACCTGAAACTCGCGGCGACCGCGATCGAAGCGCTCGCGCAGACCGGTGCCGATCCGGCCCGACGGCTCGCCGTGATCCGCAGCTGGAATACCGTGACGCTGCTCGTCAGTAACGGCGAGTTCTCCGGCGATGACATCGATGCGATTCGCGAGTTCGCGAACTCCCGCTCGTTCGACACGGCGTACTATCCGGGGATCGAAGCCTCCGCGACGAACCGTTTCAATCTGCTCGACCGGCCCTGGTTGTACGACGGCATCCGCGCGATGCTCGGCGGCGACGCCGACGCCTGGTTCTGGGACTACAAGTACTTTGTCGAGCCGGCCACCGACGACCGGCCGTACTTCTCCCATTTCTTCAAATGGCGAACCTTGCCCGAGGTGCTGTCGCTGCGCAGTGCCGGCGGTGCCGGGCTGATCGAATGGGCCTATCTCATCGTCGTCGCGACGCTCGTGCAGGCGGCCATCGTCGGGGCGCTGCTGATCCTGCTGCCGCTGTCCGGGGTCAGGCGCACCTGGTCCGGCGGATTGCGCTACGGGTCGTATTTCCTGTTGCTCGGGCTCGCGTTCCTGTTCGTGGAAATCGCGTTTATCCAGAAGTTCACGCTTTTCCTCGGACATCCGCTGTACGCGATCGCGGTCGTGCTTGCGAGCTTCCTCGTGTTCGCGGGCGCGGGCAGTGCCTGCTCGGCGCGCATGCCGGGGCACCCCGCTACTCGCTTCGCCCGCCCGGCGAGTATCGCCGTCGCCGGTATCGTCTGCATCGCGATCGTCTACGTGCAGGTATTGCCGCCGTTGTTCGCCTGGCTCATCGGTATCGCGGACGGCCTGAAGATCCTGCTGTCGGCGATCCTGATTGCGCCGCTCGCGTTTTTCATGGGCATGCCGTTCCCGCTCGGCCTGCGACACGTCGCGGCAGAGGCGCCGGACTTCGTGCCCTGGGCCTGGGGCATCAATGGTTTTGCGTCAGTCATCAGCGCGGTGCTCGCGACGCTGCTTGCGATTCACTTCGGCTTCACGGCCGTGATCGCGTTTGCACTCTCGCTTTACGTCGTTGCTGCAACGCTCCGGGTTGCCTAGCAGCCTGTTGAAAGCGCGCTGAGCCCCTAACTACTTTTTCAACAGGCTGCTAGTACACAACGCACCCGCGCCGGTCGCAGGTCATTCGCCCCGGTAGTAGT
>JANQGP010000431.1 GCA_028277265.1 Woeseiaceae bacterium
CAATCGGTGTCCTTCAGCGTCTGCTCAACCGTATGGCGTGCGGATTCGCAGCCCATGACCAGCACCGCGTCAAAACCCCGGGCCCGCTTCAGCAAGCGATTGCGCTGGCCTCTCGTCCAGCCGCAGGCTATGGGACTTGGCAAGTAACTCGTGAATACGCCGGTTCGGATGCCGCGTTGCTCGAGAGTCTCAGTCAGCTCGCTGACAAAGTCCTCGTATGCGGGCGTCTTGATTCCGCGCTTGAAGAAGTCGATCAACGGCGAATCACTGTCGCTCGCCAGACTGGCCGGCGGGCAGATCGGACAGGTAACGATCAGGGCTGACGAGTGATCCTGCAACCCGTCGGCAATATCCAAAGGTTCCAGATGAAGAGGCATGTCAATCCTCGGTCGCAGCCATTGCCAAGTTTGCCTTTCAACCGATTGAAGCTATCAGGTCGGCACCGCCAGTCAATTCTGGGATGTACCTAGCGCTTCAGGCATAGCCGAGCAACTCGCGCACTCCGGGCACTGCCTGCTCGACCAGTCGTTTCTGCAAATCAGGCAGTTCGTCTGGAACTCCGACGTCGCCGCCCGCCAGATTCTCACGTGCCGTTCCGCTCTGCTCCCGGTCTGATCCGACACGGACCCGATCACGCCAGTCGTGCGGCAGCGCGCCCATGCCGAGATCGCCGAGCAATTCACCGAAAAACGTCTCGGCCTGGGCGTCATCGAGTTTCCTGACGTGTTTGAGGAGATCTTCGAAACGCAGAAGGATCACTCCGGTGCCGAGCCACGAAACCGCATTGTGGGTGTAGATGCTGTTCATGTCGGGAGCTTTGTCCGGAATGCCGAAGATCATCATGTTCATCATCGTTTCTACGGATACATTGCCGCCTTTCAGATGATCGAGTGACGCCTGAAACGTATCGGAGAGGAAGAACCTCGTCCGTGCGAGCACCCAGTCGTAAGGATCGCGCACGAGCAGCAGATGTCTGACTCCGCGCAACACGACAGCCGAGTCGTCGCCGAACAACAGATGCCCCCAACTCAGGCGCGGCTGCGCGCGCGCGAACGCGGCTTGGTGCCGGCGAATATTTGCGTATTGAATGAACTCATCGTGGTATTGCTGGTGCACGGGAACAAACATGCGCATGATGTTGCGAATCAGATGCGTACCGCTCTTGGGCACACTGTTGAGAAACACGGGCTCGCGTAGCGGGCGTTGCTCGAACTCCGCGTTTCGGTCGTTCAGCGAATCCGGTCTGGCGATCACTCTGGGCATGGGTCCCCCACAAAAGACCGTGCCGGCAATCGCCGGCACGGTTCAGACAGATCCGGTTTCTGCCGGCTCGCTATTCGAAACTGAACGTTACGTTGGCGAAGACACGACGACCGAACCAGTCGTATTGCGAGTAAAAAGCCACGCTGCCTATCGTGTCGAACGTGTCGCTCGTGGCTTGAGTTGTCACGCGCGGCGGTTCCTCATCGGTCAGATTCGCCACGCCAATCAGCGCCGTGATGCCGTGATCCTCGAAGTCGTAGCTAACCGACAGGTTGTGGTAGATCACGTCGTCCGTCGACAAAACGGCGTCGTATTCGTTGTTTCGATACGTCACGGTCGTCTTGTTGTTGTCGCGCGTACTGTCCGTGTCACCGATCCAGTTACCGCCGTAGAACACGGATAGCGGGCCGCGCTCGAGGGTCAGCTTGAGGTCGCCGACCCACTTCGGGTCACCGACCAGACCGTTGAGGTCTTCGGGCTTGCCGATGAACAACTCCTGCTCGTCTTCAATCTGGCGCGTAGCGGCGAGTTCGACGGTCAAGTTACCGAGATCGCCAACCTCCGTGTTGTAACGCACTGCGTAGTCGAGGCCTCGATTTCGCTGACGGGCGATATTCAGGTAGTTGTCGACAACGTTGTCGACCCCAAAATTGATGGCCGATCGGTCGAACAGCGTGCACAGTTGTTCTGTATTGCCGAATGCAAAACCGATCGGTGAATCGTAGCACTCCCGGAGAATATTGGTGGCACCGAGCCGAGTGACCTCGTCGCGCACCGTGATGTCGAAGTAGTCGATGGAGACGCTCAAATCGGCGAACTCTGGCTGCCAGATCACGCCGATCGTCTCTGATGTCGAGGTCTCGGCTTCGAGCGCACCGAAACCACCGCCCGTGAACGCGGTCGGGGAGGTTGTGCCGCCGGCATAGTCCGGTGCGAAACCGCTTGCCGGTCCGCCGACGGACGACTGGTCGGCGGCACAGTTGTCGGCAATGGTCTGCGTGATCGAGCCGTTTGCGAGAGCAGAACCCCAGTTCCGGCATGGATCGATACGGACGCTCGGGAATCCGGTTTCGTCAGCCAGGAACAACTCGAACAGGGCCGGCGTACGGAACGACGTGCCGCGGTTGCCGCGCAACCGAATCGACTCCGTGATACTCCAGTTGAACCCGAGCTTCCAGGTCGTGTCGTCGCCGTAGGAATCGACGTCGGTGTAGCGCGCCGAGGCGTTGACCGTGAAATTGTGAACCGCCGGCACATCCGCGAGCAATGGCGCGTCAAACTCGACAAACACGGCCCGTGTCTTGTCTTCGCCCACCGTGTTGCCCGCAGCGGAGGAACCCCAACCGTTGCCTGCCAGCGTAATCTCTCCCGGAAGATCGTCGATTTCGTCTTCGCGGTAATGGATACCGGTCGCAATACTGAGCGCCCCGGCCGGCAGTTCGTACAGTTCGCCGGTTACGAAGGCGTCCAACGACCATTGCGTGTATTCCGTGTTGCCGGTCTCCACGCCGAAGAGAAACTCCCGCTCTTCGGGTGTCAGGTTGCCCCGCATGACCTCCGGACTGAGCCAGTTGACGTCGACGCACGGGGCGCCGCGCACCGACGAAAACGTTCCGACGCAGGAAGTTACCTGGCCTTCGTTGTCCTCGATCGAATCGTTGAAAATCTGTTCGTCGGTGTAATCACCGTCGGACAGACTGTACTGGAAAGTCGTATCCCACGACCAGGTCGTGTCTCCGATGTCCCCGCGCAGGCCCGCTACGAAGCGCGTGTAATCGACTTCGATTTCCTGGTCGTTGTGATCGGTTATGGCCGTTGGACTGTACCACTGCGAACCGGACCAGCCTTCCCGGTCGGCGAGGAACGTTCCGTTGGCGTAGGTGTACGTCCAGTATTGCCGGTAGCTGTTGACCTTGGTCGTTCGCCGGTTGAGCAGCAGCTCAGTATACAGCTCCATGTCGTCGGTCAATTCGTAGTCGGCCTCGAGGTACAGGGTAATGAGCTCTGTTTCGGGCACGAGCGATTCGGCGTTCTGTGCCGGATGGTCGCTGTTGGTCGGACCATCCGAAAGCTCGTCATAGCCGACCGGGAACCAACCCGCCGGCGTGACCAGGTCGCCCGGATCGTCGGCTGGCGACAACGGGGCGACATACTGACCGAGATCGCCGTCGTAGTCGAACTGGAAAAGCGTCGAAGGCGCGCCGTTGTTCGGGACCGGTACATTCGTCGTCGCAGCATCGGCGTAGTCATATACCCAGATGTGTCCCCACGTCAGATCCTGGCAACGCGGATTGCCGGTCCGCGGATCGATCGTGTCGGCGCGCGCGCCCGTGTTCGGATCGAAAATGAGCTGCTCTCCGCAATCGAAGTAGTCGCGATCGCCGCGCGCCAGCTCTTCCTGTTTGTTGTAGTCGGCCGTAACACGGAAACTGCCGCGGTCGAATGCCTTGCCCCAGGTCGCGCTGAGACGCGACTGCTCGCCGCCGCTTTCAGTTGGCTGCGA
The DNA here is from genome assembly GCA_028277265.1 of Woeseiaceae bacterium. Lineage (GTDB taxonomy): Bacteria > Pseudomonadota > Gammaproteobacteria > Steroidobacterales > Woeseiaceae > UBA1847. The sequence continues at coordinate 3,767 of JANQGP010000431.1, forward strand.
GACGAAACCGTCGATCGTGCCGCCGTCATCCTTGCGCGTGATGATGTTCACGACACCGGCGACAGCGTCGGATCCGTAGATCGACGACGCGCCGTCCTTGAGAATCTCCACGCGTTGAATCGTTGCGATCGGCAGGACGTTCAGGTCGAACGACGATACTCCGCCGCGCGTGCCTGACGGCCCTGCGCGGCGGCCATTGAGCAGAACCAGCGTACGATTCGCGCCAAGCCCGCGAAGCGACAGTGTGTTGGTTCCGACGCCGCCGTTCTGTACAAATTCCGATGATGTCGCTGCGGTTACCTGGGGAGAACCCGATGCCGTGGTATTGCGTTGCAGCAATTCGCCGACGTTCGCGATGCCCTGGATCGACGCCTCACCTATGTCGATGACGTCCATCGGCGTCGAACTCGTGAACACGTCTTTACGAATGCGCGACCCCGTGACGATGACCTCCTCGAGGGTCTCCTCGCCTGCCACGTCGTCTTGTTCCTGGGCATGAACTGTTACTGGAATCGCAAGCGAACCGTTAGCCAGTGCAAGTCCGACTGCTGCCGCGATAGGCGTTTTTCTCATTACAAACTCCCCCTGACAAATGTTGCGTCCAACCTACATAGCGTTCGAAAAGGAACCAGGATGGGCCAGAATTTGTCGCATTACTGCCGCATGAAATAGTTGACCCGAGTACAACACAATGGCAATAATTCGTTTAATATCATTTAGTTATGCTGCATTCGTGCTACGTAAACAGTGGCGATCGATGCAGAATGCCAACGATTAGGGGCTGGTTCGACGTGCAGTCCGAACAACCGA
>JANQGP010000051.1 GCA_028277265.1 Woeseiaceae bacterium
GGTACCGACCGGCATCGCGATGTCGACGGCGTACATGCTGTCGCGAGTGAGGTGCGTGATCGAGTCGGGATAGGTCTGTGTGATCTCGAAGCTGTTGCCCGCCGCGAACGGCGCACGATACGCATAGTCGGGATCCGGCTGTCTCGCCGGATCGCCCGGCAGGTAGACGAAGCGATAGCGCGCGGACGGTGCTGCGACGCCTCCGAGTACCGGCAGCTCGAGCACGACTTGCTCGCTGCGCGCGGGGATCACCCAGCTCAACTGTAGATCCGGGTCGGGGTACTCGACACCGGCGATACTGTCGAAATCGATCGCGACCTGCATCGGCGCGTGGTAGCTGTTTACGGCGGTGAACGTCAGGCCGTTCCCGGTGAGCTCGTGGGAGACGAGGAATTCGCCCGTGGCCACCCGGCCGCGCAGCGATCGTGTTTCGGATTCGATTTCGTCCCCGGGCGCGCGATCCGTGTAGATCCACTCACCGTTCTCGCCGCGATACTTGTAGAGGGTCTGCGCGCCCGCGAGACCGGAAACGACCGATGTCGCGACGAGCAGAAGTGCAGCCAGACGCCAATCAGGATTCCGCGCCAAGGTCCGCACGCCTCCAGCCCTCTTCCGTACGCCGAATTTCGTACGCAGGCCAGTACTGAGTGTCCAGTTTCAGTGTAATCACCTCGGCCGTGCCATTCCAGGACTTGGTCTTGAGGCGCACCGATTCACGGTGACCGATGTCTTTCACCGCGTCGACGAACGCCTCGAGGTTCGGCGTCGGGGTTTCGTTCACCTCGACGACGCGACGGCCCGCCCAGAGCCCGTAGCGCGTTGCCGGGGAGCCGTAGCTGAAGTAGGCGATGTAGACACCATCAGTCGACACACCGCGCTGCGCCGCCATCGCCCGATGCGGGTCCTGAATCAGTGCACCGGCCCAGGAGATCGCGCGATCGATTCCCCTGCCGTCGAGCACGGCCGTCTGCAGGTCTATTTCGAGTGCCTCACCGTTGCGCCAGACCGTCACGGTTACCTCTGGCTTCTGCACTGCGAGCTCGAGTTCGCGGAACGACGTAACGACCTCGCCATCGATCGCGAGGACCATGTCGCCGTTCTTCAGGAGTTCGGCGGCGGCTGTGCCGGCGACGATTCGAGTGATGCTCAACGCGCGGCGACGAACGGGGTTGTTCTCCTCCAGGCGCCTGACCCAGTCCTCGTCGACACCCATTTTGCGCGCGGCAAACAGCGGCGCGTAGACGAACTCGGCTTCAAGCGAGTAGAACGGCCGGCCATTGCGTGCCTTCTCGACGAACTCCTGCGCGAGATCAGAGCCGATGCCCCGGTTTACTTGCGCCGAGTCGCCGCCCGTTTGCACGGCGAAGCTCGACCAGGTCGCCAGCACCTCTCCACGTTTGTTGATCAACACACCGTCGAAGTCGCTCGGGCCGTTGACGAGCGAAATGGCCTCGATGTTCGAATCCCGGAAACGCAACGTGCGCGACAGCGGCAGGATCAGCGGGTCCACCGAAGCTACCGCGCTTTGCTGGTGCACGAGCTGGTGGTCTCCCTTGATACCGACGACCCAGACCTCGTCACCCGGGCGCAGCGTCTTCGTGTTGAATGACGCTTCCACCACCGGTGTGTCGCCGATACTGGCCGGGTCGTAGGACACCAGCGCGTAGTTGTGCAGCGGGTGCAGCTGCTCGATCCTGCCTTTGACCTCGAGCGATCCGGCAAAGGTGATACTGACGTCGCCGATCGCGATCGGGACCGTGTTGCGGTCCACGAGAACGTAACCGCGCGACTTGTCGACGATCAGGCCGGTTCCGTAATAGTGTCGATCCCCGACACCCGACAGCGTGTACGGCAGGTCGAAAGTCACGACCACGAGCGACTGCGCAATGGACCGGACGATCGGATCCTCGAATCGGGTCAGGCGCGTGCTACCGGTCTCGGGCGGCTTCGGCGGCGGTCCTTCAGCCAGGTCGCGGCAAGGCCAGATACCCTGCTCGTCGTCGCGGGTGCAGCGCCGCGACGGGAACCAGACGCGGTCCATCTCGAGCAGCCGGACGACCGAGTTCTGAGGGTTCTCCATCGTGACGTAGCGCACGAGTGCGCGCTCGCCGTCTGCGAGCTCCGCGAGTGCGTCCTCGAACTCGTCGAGCGTGCGCACCGCCTCGCCATCCATCTCGGTGATTACGGCGCCGCGTGGAATCGCGGCTTTCGACAGGAGATACCCGGGATTCGCGACGTAGATGCCATCCGCGGCACGATTATAGTGGCGCGCCTGCTGATAGGACAGCTGGTTCACGATTGCGTCGCCGAACTCGAGGTACTCGTCGGGAGTGATCGCGTGCAGGTCGTCGACGCGAAGGTTCGCATCGATGCGCTTGCCGCCTCGTTCGACCTCGATGGCTATCGTCTCGCCGACATGCTCGTCGAGAATCGCGGCCAGCGGCACGAACTCGGTAACCAGCTCACCATTGATTCGAATCAGGATATCGCCGGGCGCCAGCGCCTCCGAGGCCGGTGACCCCGGAATGACCTGGTTGACGGTGAGCATGCCGGTCTGCTCCGGGAACAGCTTGCGCGCGAGCGACTCGGATTCCTCGGTGATGCCCAGGCGGTGCAGTTCGTCGTAGGGCTCGCTGCGGAACGTCGTCTGCAGCGTGCCACGCGTGACCTCTTCACCAGACTGCAGTTTTCGCAACGCGCGCTCGATGCGATCGAGCGGCAGGAAGAAGCTGCTCGCGGCCGAGTTGTTGGCGCCGGCATTCAATGCGACGACCTCGCCGTCGATATTGACGACGGGCGAACCGGATGAGCCGCCGGACGTGCCCGACGCGGCCTGCAGGTAAAACGTGTTGAAGTCGTTGTATTTTCCCCGGCCATACTCGGGCGCCTTGCGATCGAGCCGCGCGATCGTGCCGGCAAGAATCGAGAGCTGCTCGCCGGCGTCGTTGCCGATGACCCGGATTTCCTTGCCGATGCCGGCGGCGTCCGGGACGAGCGGCAGCTCGACCGGTTCGATATAGCGCAGGTCCTCGGGATCGTAGCGGAAGAAGCCGAAGTCGTGCACGGGATCGCGATAGACAGGTGTCAGGGCGACTTCCTCGTTGTTGCGGAATACGGCCTCGGCGATAACGGGACCCGGAGTCACGACGTGGCGATTGGTCAGGATGAGGCCGCGCTCTGCATCGACGACGAACCCGGTTGCCTGGCTCGACGTGTTCCATTCCGTATCGAAAGCTCGCGTGCTGTCGACGCGAATCGACACGACGCCCGAGGAGATACGCTCGAGCGTTTCGGTCCACGCCGGTTCCTCCGCCTGCACAGCGGGCAAAAGCAACAACAGCGCGGCGCCTGCCAGCAACATCCTGCCTAGAATCATAGTCATCCTGAGTTTCGTTCGATCGCCCCGGTACCTGCGGACAATTGAGGGGCGGTATACCTATTTCCACGTCGTTCGACAGCCATGGAGTGGGGAAGGTCCCAAGAAATAGGTATACCGCCCCTCAATTGTCCGCCTGTTTCGGACGATCCCCTATTTCAACAGAATCCGGCGATTTGCGCGACTGCACAGGTCACAGACGCGGCTGCCGACTCACTCCGGCGCGTAACGCAGGTCGAGCTCCCGCGCCGCTTTGACATCGTCGAGTCGCCGGACCGGCATCTTGAACGGCGCGTCCTTGAATTCGACGCCGTGCTCCCTGGCCCGGATCGCGATATCGATCATCGCTGCAACGAAGTTGTCGAGCGTCTCCTTGCTTTCGGTCTCGGTCGGCTCGATCAGCAGACACTCGGGCACGAGCAACGGAAAATACGTCGTCGGCGCATGGAAATTGTGATCGAGCAACGCCTTGGCGACGTCCATCGCCGTCAGGTGAAACTCTTTTGCCTCGTGCCTGAGCGTGATGATGAATTCGTGGCTCGCACGACGATTCGGAAACGCCAGCTCGAAACCGGCATCCCTGAGCTTGGCCATGAGGTAATTCGCATTGAGCGTCGCGTACTCCGCGACGCGCTCCATGCCGTCGCGACCGACCATGCGCATGTAGACGTAAGCGCGCAGCAGCACACCCGCGTTGCCCATGAAACCGGACAACCGTCCGATCGTCTGCGGGAAGTCCTCTTCCGCCGCCCAGTCGTAAACAATCTCGCCGTCGACCTCCGTCTCCTTCACGACCGGTACCGGGATAAAGGGTAGCAGACGCTTGTTCACACCCACCGCGCCCGAACCCGGGCCACCGCCACCGTGCGGCGTCGAGAAGGTCTTGTGCAGGTTCATGTGAATGACGTCGAAGTCCATGTCCCCCGGTCGAACCTTGCCGAGGATCGCATTGAGGTTCGCGCCGTCGTAATACAGCAAGCCCCCGGCGTCATGGACCATGTCGGCGATGTCCTTGATGTGACGCTCGAATACACCCAGCGTCGAAGGGTTGGTCAGCATGATGCCGGCCGTCCCGGGACCGAGAACGCGCTTGAGCGCCTCCATGTCGACGTCGCCATCCGACAGCGTCGGGATTTCCCTGACGACACAACCGCACATGTTCGCCGTCGCCGGGTTCGTGCCGTGCGCGGCATCGGGCACGATGATTTCGGTGCGCCCGGTGTCCCCCCGCGCGTCGTGATAGGCCTTGATCATCGCTACGCCAGCCAGCTCCCCCTGTGCGCCCGCCATCGGCGTCAGCGACACACCGACCATGCCCGTGACTTCCTTGAGCATCTGCTGCAGCTCGTGCATGCATTGCATGAAGCCCTGGCCGAATCGGACCGGGCCAAGCGGATGGCGTCCCGCGAATTCGGGTAGCAGCGCGAGCGAGTTGCAGGCGCGCGGATTGTATTTCATCGTGCACGAGCCGAGCGGATAGAACTGGGTGTCGATAGAGAAATTCTTTTGCGACAGGCGCGTGTAGTGGCGCACGACCTGAAGCTCGGAAACCTCGGGCAGGCCCGGCCTGTCGTCGCGCAGGAATTGCCCGGGGATTCCGAGGTCATCGTCACCACCAGGCGCCTGGGCAAACGCCCGGCGGCCACCGCGCGACTTCTCAAAGATCAGTTCACTCATCGATATCGATTCCCAATGCACGGAACGCCGCAGCATAGTCGGGCTCCTTCGCGATATCCTCGACATGCTCGCGATGCACGACCGTGTTGTTCTCGTCGAGCACGACAACGGCGCGCGAAAACATGCCTGCCAGCGGCCCGTCCATGATCTGCACGCCATAGTTTTCGCCAAAGCCGGCATGACGGATGGCCGACAGGCCTTCGACATTCTCCAGGCCATGCTCGCCCTGGTAGCGTTTGTGCGCGAACGGCAGGTCGTAGGACACCATGAGCAGCGCGAGATCATCGTGCCCGTCGCCATGACGGTCGAATTGGCGGACCGACTCGGCGCAGACTGGCGTGTCGATGCTCACGAAGATGTTCAGAATCTTGCGCTTGCCGGTCCAGGCGGTCAGCGAAACGTCCTGCAGCCTGGTGTTGACGAGCGAGAAATCCGGTGCATGGCTGCCGATACGCGGCAGTTCGCCAAAGGTCTGGTAGCTGCTGTTGTCGAAGAGGATCTTCGCGACGATCGTACCTGTCATCTGTCCATCGCCTCGCTGAATGCCACGATGCAGGCGTCGATGTCCGCCTCGGTCTTGGTTTCGGTCGCACAAACGAGCAGCGCATCGGTACCGGCGTATTCCGTCAGGTCGTAGCCTCCGATGACGTTGTGGCCAGCGACCGCATCGAGAACCGGAGCGACCGGGCGGTCGACCCCGAGCGCGACCTCGTGAAAAAACGGACCGTCGTAGAGACGCTCGATTCCGTCGATCCCGCACAAGCCGTCTGCGAGCCTGGCCGTGTTGGCGTGCGACCGTCGCGCCACGTGAGCGATACCGTCGACACCGAGCAGCGACATGTAGATCGTCGCGGCCGTGACCATGAGGCCCTGGTTCGTGCAGATGTTCGAGGTCGCCTTGGTGCGACGAATGTGTTGTTCGCGGGCCTGCAACGTCAGCGCGAATCCCGGGTTGCCATCGAGGTCCGTCGTGCGGCCGACGATGCGGCCCGGCATCTGACGAACGTGTTTCTGCTTGCAGGTCATGTATCCGAAATACGGTCCGCCCGAGGACAACGGGATACCCAGCGGCTGGCCCTCGCCACAAGCGATGTCGACGCCCTCCTCGCCCCATTTGCCGGGCGGCTTCATGAGCGCCAGCGACGTCGGGTTGGCGACGCCGATCGCGAAGGCGCCCTCGCCATGCGCCCAGTCCGTGAGCCGGTCCACGTCCTCGAGCGTCCCCGGGAACGACGGCTGCTGCATGACCACGGCAACCGGGTTCCTGCCCTCGGGCAACTCCTCGAACGCGACGTTGCCGGTCCTCGTGTCCCGTGGCAACCATTCGAACGTGAGGCCCTGCCCGCCGGTTATCGCCTGCGCGACCTTTTCGTACACGGGGTTCACACCCGGCGCCAGCAAGACGAGCCCCGTCTTCACCTTGCGATTGGCGCGCACGGCCATGAGCGCGGCCTCGGCAAGCCCCGACGCGCCGTCATACAGCGAGGCGTTGCTGACGTCGAGGCCGGTCAGCGCCGTGATCATCGTCTGGTATTCGTAAATCGTCTGCAGCGTGCCCTGGCTCGCCTCGGCCTGGTAAGGCGTGTACGCGGAGTAATACTCGCCGCGCGTGGCGATGTCCCAGACGGCGGCCGGTATGTGATGCTCGTACGCCCCGGCGCCGACGAAGCACCGCGGTGATCCGTCCATCTGCGCGCGTTCGCGCATCAGGCGGGCAATCTCCATTTCGCTCAGCGCCTCGGGAACACCGTAGAGGTGCTCGATGCGAAGCTCTTTCGGAATCTCGTCGAACAAGTCCTCGATCGATTCCGCGCCGATGGCGTCGAGCATCTCCCGGGTGTCTTTGTCCGTGTGGGGGATGAATGGCATGTCCGGCATTGCCCTCGTCAGTCGTCCAGGTCGTCCAGCAGCTGCTGGTAGGCATCCGGTGTCATCAGTTCGCCTTCGTCAATGTCGTCGACGCTCAGGCGCACGATCCAGCCATCGCCGTAAGGGTCGGCATTGATTCTCTCGGGTTCGTCCGCCAACACGTCATTGACGGCCGAAACGCTGCCGGTGACCGGCGCATAGACGTCCGAGGCGGCTTTCACCGATTCGACGACAGCCATCTCGCCGCCCGCGTCCACGTCCTGCCCCAACTCGGGCAGCTCGACGTAGACGAGGTCACCCAGGGCCGTCGCGGCGTGTTCGGTAATGCCCACGGTGACCGATCCGTCACTCTCGCGACGCAGCCATTCGTGATCGTTGGTGTAGAGGAGATCTCCCGGCAATTCACTCATTCTGCTTCTCCTGGTAGTTCTTCTTGTGATGCGACGTCAAACGTCGATACGTATTTCACCGTTGCGGACGAACGGCGTCTTGACGATACGCACGTCCAGCAACTTGCCCCTGACTTCGACCCGGGCCCGATCGTAGTTGCCCGCGGGTACCCGCGCGAGCGCAATCGAGCGCCCGATCGTCGGCGAAAACCCGCCGCTCGTGATCTCACCGTCTCCGACGCCGGCGACGACGACTTTCATGTGATTGCGGAGCACGCCCTTGTCCTCGAGGAGCAGGCCGACAAAGCGCCGCCTTTGCGCGTCGTTCCGCTGTGTCTCGAGCGCAGCACGGCCGATGAAATCACGTTCAGCCGGTTCCCAGGCTACGGTCCAGCCGAGCCCGGCCTCGAGCGGAGAGATCGACTCATCCATGTCCGAACCGTACAGGTTCATCGCCGCCTCCAGCCGCAGCGTGTCGCGCGCGCCGAGGCCGCACGGCACGACGCCTGCCGCAAGCAGGCGGTCCCAGACTCCCGGCGCGTCGGCTGCCGGCAACATGATCTCCCAGCCGTCTTCACCCGTGTAGCCGGTTCGTGCAACGAACCAGTCGCCGGCAAACAACCCATTGAACGGCTTCAGCGCCAACGCGGCGTCGCGATGCTCCATGGCAACGCAGGGTGCGGCAAGCTCTCGCGCCCTGGGCCCCTGCACCGCGATCATCGCGAGTTCGGCCCGCTCGACGACGCCGACATCGAAGGGCTCGGCCTGCCTCCCGATCCAGGCGAGATCCTTGTCCCGCGTCGCTGCATTGACAACGAGGCGGTAGTCCTCATCGCCGACGAAATAGATGATCAGATCGTCGATAACGCCGCCGTCGGGATTCAACATGCAGGTATACAGGGCCCGGCCGTGACCTTCGAGCCTGGCGACATCGTTTGCAACGAGGTACTGCAGGAATTCGCTCACCCGCGCACCTGACAGGTCCACGACGGTCATGTGAGAGACGTCGAAAACCCCGGCATCGCGGCGCACCGCATGGTGTTCCTCTTTCTGCGAGCCGTAGTGCAGCGGCATGTCCCAGCCGCCGAAATCCACGATGCGCGCGCCGGCTTCGACATGCTTGTCGTAGAGCGGTGTTTTGGAGCCCATAGGACGTGTCCGGTTTCACAACAAAAAAACGGGGCGGCAGGCACTACTGCCTGCCGCCCCTCTGTCCTTTTGTACCTGAGAGATCAATAGCCGCGCAAGCTCGCGGCCACATACCCCTTCGGTGGGCCATTCCGGCCTCTCTCCAGAGCTGATCAGCGTGCGCAGTCCTTCTGCCTGAGCGTTTCCGAGCGAGTTGCGCCTTCGGCGCCCCGAACCAACGGGGTCTCTTCTGCGACCGCTATCGATCAGTGGGCGCATCATAGCCAATGCTCCTGCCGGTTGCCACCGGAGACCCGGGCAGTAACAATGCTCGCTCCGCAAAACAGGGAGTTGGCATGGTTTTTCGCCCATTGGGACTGCTTGTGCTGCTGTCGTTCGTGTTCGAGAGCGCGGTCGCGGACGCCACGGCGGACTTCGAGACGCTGCTCGATGAGCATTGGGAGTGGACACTCGCCGGCGCACCGGTCATGGCATCGACAATGGGGGACCGTCGACGCAATCAGGACTGGAGCGACATGAGCCTTGGCGCGATCGAAGCACGCCGCGAGGCAACGAGGGCGTTTTTGCGGCGCGTCTACGCCATCGATCGCGGCGCCCTCGACGAGGCCGACCAGCTCAACCACGAGCTCTTCCGCCGCCATCTCGAAAACCAGGTCGACGAGTACCGGTTCAACGCCCAGCTGCTGCCGTTTTCGCAACGCGGAGGCGTGCAAAACCTCGACAACCTAGCGAATCAGCTGCGCATCTCGACGCTGCAGGACTACGACGACTGGCTGGCGCGACTCGGCAAGATCGACGACGTCATCGACCAGACCATCGCCCTCGCCGAGCAAGGGCGCAAGACCGGCATCATGCCGCCGCGGATCATCATGGAACGCATTCCCGACCAGATCGAGGCCCAGATTGTCGAGTTCCCGGCCGACAGCCCGTTCTTCAAACCGTTTGCGAACATTCCGGAGTCGTTCCCGGCGGCCGACAGGGAGCGTTTACGGGCCGAGGCGACCGAGGTCATC
>JANQGP010000234.1 GCA_028277265.1 Woeseiaceae bacterium
GGCATGATCAAGCGTGTTTGCAGATGGACTTTCGTCGCTACCTGCGTGTCTGTCCTGCTCGCTGATGCAACCTCCGCCGACACCGATCAGCGCGCGGCGATCTATCCCGCGGGCTATTTTGCCGATCTCAACGTTCTGACGGCGAGGGACATGGTCAACCGGATTCCGGGGTCGGAAGCAGAGCTGGCGAACGTGCCGAGCGGCGGCGCGGGGCAACGCGCCCAGCGTCGAGGCCTGAGGGACCAGACTGACCGGTTCCTGATCAATGGCAAACGATTCACCGGCAAGGCGAACGATACCAACGAATTCCTCGAGCGGCTGCCCGCCGACCGAGTCGTGCGCATCGAAGTGATCGACGGCATCGTGGCGGAAAACGAATCCGACGCCGCGTCGAGGACGATCAACATCGTTACAACCGGGGATAAACGCCTCTCCGGAACGCTGCGCCTCGGCATGAAATGGGCGCAGGATCACAGAACGACCTTTGTGGGCGACGCGAATATGACGGCGCGAATCGGCGACGCCCAGGTCAATCTCGGGTTCGAGACGACGCCGAACGGATCGCTGACGCACCGCTACGACACCACATACGTGCTCGAGACCCCGACAGAGTACGCGGTCGAGGAGCGACTGCGCTATGCGCATCGCAACCGGGCCACGGGCTCGGTCAATATCGGGACGGGCCGCAACAGCACGCTGTTGTTGAACGCGCTGCATTCATGGCAGCCGCGGCGCGGCACCAACTTCGTCGACGACTTCAACATCGAAGCGGATGGATCGTTGTCGCCGGTTTCCGCTTCGGAAGAGCCTCTGGAGCGAGACGTCGTGACCACGGAAATCGGTGGAACCTGGGAGTACTCTTTACGGGAAGGCGGGCGCTTCGAAGTTTTGTTCCTGAAGACCAAAAGGGACAACGATCGTGAATCGAAGAAGTCGGTCGTGTTCGGGAACGGTTCGACCGAGCTCAATCGGGAATTGCGCGAGCAAACGGAAGAGGAGACCGTGCTTCGCGGCACCTGGTTCGCGGGCGACGTCCTCGGCGGCGACCTCGATATCGGGCTCGAACTCGCAGTCAACGAGCTCGACAAGGCCGTCGCACTGTTCGAGGGGTCGGCGCCGCCGCTCGATCCCGTTCCTATCCCCAACGCAGACCAGGTCATTCGTGAAGATCGTGCCGAGGCCTTTCTCAACTGGTCGCGTGTCATCTCGCGGCTGCAATACCGCCTGGGACTTGCTGTCGAGTACTCGGAGTTCGACCAACAGGGCTCGGATGTCTCACAGCAACGTACGCTCGACTTCGTCAAGCCGTCAGTAAACGTGTCGTTCGTCCAGGCGGCCGATCTGCGCTGGTTTCTCGTCTTCAAGCGTGACGTCTCGCAGCTGGACTTTGACGATTTCGTCGCGTCCATCGATCCCGTCGACCGCGAGATCCGGGCGGGCAATCCGGATCTGTCTCCGGAAACCTCCTGGGACCTCGAGGCGGGCGTAGAGAAACACCTCCGGGGCGACGCCGGTCTCGTCAAGCTGCGTGTTTTCCATCGTTGGGTGCAGGACGTCAAGGACCTGGTTCCGCTCGGCCCCGACGACTATCAGCCGGGTAACCTGGACGACGGCAGGCACTGGGGCGTGGGACTGACGGTTGGTCTTCGGATGGATTCGATAGGCCTCGACGGCGCCGTATTGAACGCAAACTACCTGTGGCAGGACTCGGAGACAGTCGACCCGTTTACCGGCGCAGCTCGTCGTTTTCTCTCCCAGGAGCGATACGAGGGCGGAATCGACTTTCGGCACGACCTGCGCCGATTTCGAGGAGCCTACGGCGTCAAGTGGTCATTCGAAGGCGATCGGATGCGGCACGAACACGATCGCGTCGACACCGACGCTGATGCCGATGTCGTGGAAGTCTTCGTGGAGAAGAAGATCGGGACGAGGTTGATTCTGCGCATGGCATTGAACCAGCTGGCGGAGCCGGAGAGGACAAGGCATCGCCGCAGCTTCGATCCGGACCGTGCCACGGGAATCGAAGTATCGACGACGGATCGCATCCAGGTATTGCGTCGCTTTGCGACATTAACGCTAAGTGGCAGCTTCTGATAAAGTCGACACATGTCAGGTTTAAGCTGCAGGCAACAGGTGTTCGATGAGAATCAATAATCCGTCTTCCCGCGTATCGTGGATCGCTCTCCTTCTCGTATTCTTCATCGGAGCGGGGGTCAAACCAGCGCTGGGAAATGACTCGCCCACGGACCAGGTTATCAACGCGCTGGAGTGGCGCTTCGTCGGACCGTGGCGCGGCGGCCGCGTTAATGCCGTAGCCGGCCACCCGGCGGAGAAGCGGACTTTCTTCGCCGGGTACACCGGGGGTGGCGTCTGGAAGACCACCGATGCCGGGATAACCTGGCAGAACCTGTCCGACGGGCAGTTCCAGGTCGGTTCGATCGGCGCGATGGACGTGTCTGATTCGAATCCTGACGTGATCTACGTCGGTACCGGCGAACAGGCATTGCGTGGCGACGTTTCTCACGGCGACGGCGTCTACAAGTCGACGGACGGCGGCGAGTCATGGACCAACGTCGGACTGGCGGACACCCGGCAGATCGCCGAGTTGCTGATTCACCCGACCGACCCGGATACCGTCTACGTCGCGGCGCTCGGCCATTTCGCAGGGCCGAACGAGGAGCGCGGCGTCTTCAGGACGACGGACGGCGGCGAAACCTGGGAGCGCATACTCTTCGTCGACGACAACACCGGCGCCGTCGGCCTCGCACTCGACGAGTCGAACCCGGATCGCCTGATTGCCGGTATGTGGGACGTCAGGCGGTTCCCGTGGGGTATCCGCAGCGCAGGCCCCGGGTCCGGCATCTATCGAACGACTGACGGTGGGGCCACGTGGGAGAACATTTCGGAGCACGAAGGATTGCCGCAGGGGATCAAGGAGCGCATGGATGTCTCGATCTCCCAGAGCCGGCCGGACCGGATATGGGCGCTGATGTCTGCCGCCGGTGGCCGCGGCTTGTACCGTAGCGATGACTTCGGCGACACCTGGGAAAAGATCAGCAACCATGCCGAACTGACGGGACGCACCTATTACTTCCAGAAATTGGCGGCTGACCCCGCTGACGCAGAGATCGTGTACGTGCTGAACTGGAATATCCTCGTATCGCGTGATGGCGGCGTGACATTCGAGGTAATTCCATCCGGGCATGCCGATCATCACGCCTTCTGGATCGACCCCGAAGACAACCAGAGGATCATCGACGGGTCCGACGGCGGCGCACAGATCACGTTCAATGGCGGCAAGAGCTGGTCGACGCTTTACAATCAGCCGACCGGCCAGTTCTATACCCTGACTCTCGACGACCAGGAACCGTTCAATCTGTACGGTTCGCAGCAGGACTGGGGCACGCTGATCGTCCCGAGTATTGCGCGCGATCCCGACCCGCGCGGCTATTTCGACACCGGCTGGTCGGAGGCGGGCCACATCGCCATCTCGCATGACGATCCGAATATCCTGTATATATCGGATCATCACTGGCTGCTGCGGTACGACCGGCGCACGGATGCGATCAAATACATCGGCCCACGCGATGAGACGAACTACGGAGTTGGCACGCGGGACATCAAGTATCGCTTCAACTGGACGTTTCCGGTCGTGTCTTCGATCCACGACGACCGGACGATCTATGTCGGATCTCAATACGTACACCGGTCACGCAATGGGGGTGAAACCTGGGACGTGATCAGCCCGGACCTGACACGCGCCGATCCCGACAAGCTCGAGATTACGCCCGAGCCCGGTGTGGATACCTCGAGCAATGACCGTTACTGGGGACCGTTGACGCGAGACAGCAACGGTGACCACTGGTTCTCGACGCTGTATACGATTGCCGAATCGCCGTTCTCCGGGAGGATAATCTGGACCGGATCGGACGACGGCAGAGTCCACGTCACACGAAATGGCGGCAAATCCTGGAAGAACGTGACGCCGCCCGGGTTGCCGGACTACGCGATGGTGACGAGGATCGACGCGTCACCGCACGACGAAGCCACCGCCTATTTCACGGCGTCAGCCTACAAACTCGACGACTATCGCCCGTTCGTCTTCCATACCGACGACTTCGGCGAGACCTGGCAGCTGATCACGGCCGGGATCGCGGATTACGAGGTAATGCGAGTCGTGCGCGCCGACACGCAGAACGAGAAGATCGTGTATGCCGGGGCGGAGTCGGGATTCTATTTCTCGTTTGACGGAGGCTCATCCTGGAGCAGGCCGGAGAACGGGCTGCCGGCCGTTCCGATCTACGACATGAAAGTCAAGGGCAACAGCCTCGTAGCCGCGACGCACGGACGTGGGTTCTGGTCGCTGGATCATCTTGCCGCGATACGCGAACTGGCAGAAGGACCGGACTTGAGCGAACCCTTCCTGTTCCAACCGGCACCGGTTGTACGACGAGTTGGCGATTGGTCGGACGAAGGCAATCCGGCCGCCGGCGCCCTGGTCCACTACTGGCTGCCGCAAGAAGCCTCCGATTTGCGCCTGGAATTCTCGGACGGGTCCGGTGAGCTGATAGCGGAGTTCGCCCCAAAGCCTGACGATGAAAATT
>JANQGP010000079.1 GCA_028277265.1 Woeseiaceae bacterium
CGTGGGGCCGCCCGAGTCGCACGAGGGCCAGGGTGTCCCGGGCGCCGCGCACGACGACCAGGTCGTCCGCCCCGGCGAAACGCAGTTCGCCGACGGGGAGTCCGTCCGGATCCGCCGTCAGGACCATGCCGTCGGGACGGACGAGCAGGTTCAGCGGTCCGGACGCCGCCACCGGAACGGCGAGGCAGTCGGCCGGCCAGTTGCCGAACGGCGTCTCGATGACGTCTCCTTCCTTGCGTGCGGCGACATGCTGTGCCTGTCCGAACATCCGCGCCACACTCGCGTGTACGGGGTGATCGAAAACGTCGCGCGGCGATCCCGTTTGCACGATCCCGCCCTCGTACATCGCAACGACCGTGTCGGCCAGCGCGGTGACATCGTCACTGTCGTGCGTCACGAAAACGGCGACGGTATCGAGATCGGCAACAAGCCGCCGGGCCTCATTGCGAAGTTCGCGTCGCAGCGCCTGGTCGAGATTGGCATACGGCTCATCGAACAGCAGAACCCTCGGCGCCGGCGCCAGCGCGCGTGCCAGCGCGACGCGCTGGCGCTGCCCGCCGGACAGCTCGTGCGGGTAGCGCCCCGCAAGGCTCGCGAGGTCGGTCAGCTCCAGCAGTTCATCCACTCGTGCGTCGTTCCCGCCGCGTACGCCGAAGCGCACGTTGTCGAGCACGGTCAGGTGCGGGAATAGCGCGCCTTCCTGGAATACGAGCCCCACGGATCGCCGTTCCGGCGCGACGTGCACACCGGCGGCACCGCACAGGCGATCGTCGATATGAATCTCGCCCTGCTGTACGGGCAAGAGCCCGGCCGCGAGCCGCAGCACCGTGCTCTTGCCGCACCCTGACGGCCCGACCAGGCAGGTAATTGCGCCCGGTTCGGCCGTGAAGCTCACATCGCGCAGAACAGGCGCCTGATCGTAGGCGAAATGTATAGAATCGAGGCGCAGCATCGAGCGTTTCCAAAGATCCACGGTAGAGCGAGGTTCGGCCCATCGCCGCACAGTATGACCGTTTCCCCAACCGTTGCCAGTCGGCTCTACCTGTTACCAGCTGTCGTGATTGCCGGTCTGGTCGCGGCGCCGTTGATCGCCGTTGCCGCTACCGCCTTCCTGCCGGCAGACCTTGCCTGGCGGCACATGAAGGAGACCGTTCTCGCCGGCTACGTTCTCAACACGCTCGGTCTGATCGTCCTGGTCGGCATCATAGCGGGGGTGCTCGGCATTGCGACGGCCTGGCTCGTGGCCACCTGCCGCTTTCCGGGCCGCCGTTGGTTGTCGTGGATGCTCGTGCTGCCGCTTGCGGCGCCGGCCTACATCGTTGCGTACGCCTACACGGATCTGCTCGACGTCTCGGGTCCGGTGCAATCGGAGCTGCGCAGGCTGCTCGGCGCCGGCATGGACGAGCTGGCGTTCGGCGGCGTGCGCAGCCTGCCTGGTGCGGCGATCATGCTGAGCCTCGTGCTCTACCCTTACGTGTACCTGCTGTGCCGGTCCAGTTTCGAGACGACGGCGGGCACTCACTTCCAGGCTGCACGCGTTCTCGGTCGGTCACCGTACGGCGCGTTTCACAGCGTTGCGCTGCCGGCCGCCCGGCCGGCGATCGCCGGCGGCCTTGCCCTCGTGCTGATGGAGACCCTGGCCGACTTCGGCGTGGTCGAGCATTTCTCGGTGCCCACCTTCAGCACGGGTATCTACCGCACCTGGATCGGGCTCGGTGAGCATGCCGCCGCCATGCGGCTCGGCTTCCTCATGCTGGGACTCGTGGCGCTGCTCGTGGGACTCGAGACACTCGGGCGGCGCGGCCGGCCCGACGCGCAGGCAATCGGTGAACCGCTGCGCTTCGAGTTACGCGGCTGGCGAGCCGCCTCGGCAACCGCCTTCTGTGCGATACCGGTGATACTCGGCTTCGCCGTGCCGGTGGGATTGCTGGCGTACTACAAGCTGACCGGCAGCGGCGACCCGCTGGCGGGCGCGCGGTTCCTGGCATTTGCGAAAAACAGCCTGGTCGTCTCGTTAGCTGCCGCGATCGTCGCGACCGCGTTCGCACTACTGCTCGCCAACACGGAGCGGCATCTGCCCGGCCGAATCGCAAGAGCGATGATCCGCATCAGCACGCTCGGCTACGCGTTGCCCGGCATGCTGCTCGCCGTCGGGCTACTTGGCGCGACCGGCGGTATCGACCGCTTTCTGACCGTATCGCTGCGCGATCAGTTCGGCTACGGGGGCGGGCTCATCCTCTCAGGCACGGTGTTCCTGCTCGTTTACGCCTATGTCTGCCGTTTCCTGACGGTGTCGTACAACAGCGTAAGCGCCGGGTTCGCCAGCCTGTCGCCCACGCTGGACGCGGCGGCGCGCTCCCTCGGAGCGACGCCGGTTGAGGTCATCCGCCGCATTCACCTGCCGCTGCTGCGGCCAAGCCTGCTCGCCGCATTGCTGCTCGTCTTCGTCGACGCGATGCGGGAGCTGCCCGCCACGTTACTGCTGCGGCCGTTCAACTTCGACACACTGGCAACGCGCGTCTACTGGCTGGCGAGTGACGAAAGACTGGCCGAGGCGTCGAGCGCCGCGCTGCTGATCGTGATCATCGGTCTCGGGCCCGCCCTCGTGGCCAACAGGCTGGCGTCCGTTGCGCGTCGGGGCCATCCAGCTCCTGGACGTCCAGGCGCGAAACGACGTTACTCAACCATACAAAATGCGTTGAGCTTGTTGCCGTCCAGATCGCGAAAATAGCCTGCATAGAATCCCTTGTCGTTTTCGGCAGGGCGAAAACCGGGGCTTCCTTCGTTGGTACCTCCGAGTTCCAGCGCTTTCTTGTGCAAAGCATCTACCTTGTCCGGGGAGTCCATGAACAATGCCACCATGGTGCCGTTGCCAACGGTTGCCTTCTCCTTGTTGAACGGAACGGATACCGCAACAGAAGGCGCATTGGGTTTCGGTGCCCAGGCGATGAAATAGTTTTCTTCTTCCATGAACCGACCGACACCAATCGAACCAAAGAGCTCGTCGTAATAGGCAGCCGCTTTCTGTAAATCGTTGGTTCCCAAAGTCACATAGCCGATCATCCTGTTTCCTCCGTTCTTCATTTGTCAGTGGTTTGCCGCCGCGGGACGTCGCTGCGTACCGTGTCAGTGTTTTTCACTATAGCGACACCCTGCTGACAGCGTGGTGTCAGTAGACTTGCAGTAGCCTATACTCGCTCGTCGGAACTCGCGTAGAGCCTGTCGGGAACCTCATGAGAAGAGCGGACAGACTGATCAGGATCGTTCACTACCTGCGTCGTATGCGCCAGGCAGTTACCGCGCGCCAGATCGCAGACCATTTCGAAATCTGCCAACGCACTGTGTATCGGGACATTCAGGATCTGATGAATTCAGGAGTGCCCATTTATGGGGAAGCCGGGGTGGGCTACCTCATCGACAAGAAATACCACTTGCCACCGCTTATGTTCGATTCCGACGAGTTGGAGGCCATCGCACTGGGTGTCAGCATGGTGCGAACCTGGACCGATGAGAAGTTTTCCGCAGTAGCGGAGAGCGCCCTGGAAAAAATACAGGCCGTGCTTTCCGAGTCACTGTTGAATGACATGCAACAACTGACTACCCACTCGGAAGAGAGCAGGAGCAAGATTCCCTGGGAGGTGAGTTTTTCCGATATCAGGGAGTGCATTCGCTCTCGACACAAGATCGAATTCCACTACACCGACTTGAGCGACAAAACCAGCAATCGAACCATCAGGCCCTTGTCACTGGTGTTCTTCGGGCC
>JANQGP010000257.1 GCA_028277265.1 Woeseiaceae bacterium
TCGTGCCTCGCCCTTCTCGGCGCGCTGACCGCCTCGTTCGGCAACATGGTGTCGCAAGCCATACAGAAGGCCGACATTCCCGTCGTGCAATCGAATGCCTGGGGCATGCTCTACGGCGCACTCTTCATGGGCGCCGTTGCACTCGCCAATGGGCGCGAATTCACGTTCGACTGGTCGGTGGCTTACATCGGTTCGCTGGCCTACCTCGCCGTGTTCGGCTCGATCGTCGCATTCGGTGCCTACCTGACGCTGCTCGGGCGAATCGGTGCGCACAAGGCAGGGTATGCGATGGTGATGTTCCCGGTCGTCGCGCTGCTGTTGTCGACGCTCTTCGAAGGACTCGAGATTACGACGACGACGATCGCGGGCACGCTACTCGTGCTGACCGGAAACGTATTCGTGCTCCGGTCCCGCAAAGCGGCGGCAGCGCGGCCTCTCAGCCGGCCCTCCTCGCCGCCGCAACCGCCTGCGCATACAGACGGCGGTCGAGTATCGGCAGAAGCCAGGGCGCGAACCGAAGCAGGTAGTACGTGAGGCGCGCGTACTTGTCCGGAAAGACATGGAGCTTCCCGCGGCGGACGCCCGCGATCAGCTTCGCCACGACGTGGGCCGGGTCCGAGATCAGGTGCGGCGGAACAACGAGCCTTTGCTCGTAGCCGTACTGGGGCGATTCGAGAATCGGGGTCTGGCTGAAACACGGATAGACGTTCGTTACGCAAACGCCCGTGCCTTCCAGGTCGGCGGACAGCGATTCGCCGAAGCCGCGCAGCCCGAACTTCGACGCACAGTACGGCGACATGCCCCGCGCGCCGACCCAGCCGGCGACGGACGAGATGTTCACGATGTGCCCGCTGCCGCGTTCGACTATCGCAGGCAGGAAACCGTTGGCAAGCCGCATCGGCCCGAGCAGGTTCAATCCGATGAGCGTTTCCCAGGTTTGCTGCGGAACATGATCCAGTCGCCCGGCGACGGCTATCCCTGCGTTGTTGACGAGGATGTCCGGGACGATACCTTGCGCGGCACAGGCATCGACGAGCGCCCGGCACCCGGCCTCGGTGGAAAGGTCCGTGGCGAGCGCGGCGACGTGGTTGTCTCCGGCCTCGTCCGTCGCGTCCCGCAGCAATGCGTCGGTGCGGTCCGTCAGGATCAGCTTTGCCCCGGCCGAGCCGAACTGCCGCACCATCTGCCTGCCGAAGCCGCCGCTGGCGCCGGTAATCAGGACGGTCTTGTTCGCCGGGTCGGTCAACGGCCCTTGCTATCCGGCATGCGGAAACTGTTCCGCCAGCAGGTGCAGGCGATGTGTGTTCGCCGTGCATGCGCTTCGGACGGCATCCAGGTCGATACTGTCGTCCCTGAAGCGCCGCTGCCGATCGAAGTAACCGGCGGGATCGCTGCCGTCCGGCTCGACATTGATGCGATAGGTGGCGCCGTCGAAAACCTCGTACAGCGGGAACAGCCCGCTGGCCACGGCAATGCGCACGAGCTCGATGGAATCCGCGGGTTCGGATTTCCAGCCGGTTGGGCAAGGTGAATGCATCAACAGGAAGCGCATGCCTTTCATCGACAGCGCCGTCGCGATCTTTTTCGCGAAGTCCTTCGGGTGCGCCATCGACAAGGTCGCTGCGTACGGCAATCGGTGCGCCGTCATGATCGACATCATGTCTTTCTTTCCGTCGGTCTTGCCGAACGGCGTCGTCGAGGTCGTCGCGCCGGCCGGCGTCGCGGATGAGCGTTGCCCGCCCGTGTTGCCGTAGATCTCGTTGTCGTAACAGATGTAGATGATGTTCTCGTTGCGCTCGGCGGCAGCCGACAGCGTTGCAAGACCGATGTCGTAGGTGCCGCCGTCGCCGGCCCAGCAGATGACCTGGCCGGTTTCGCCGTTCAGGTCGCGGATGCTCGCCACGCCGGACGCCACGGCGGAGGACGACGCGAATGTCGTGGCTATCGTGGGCACACCGTAACTGGTCGTCGGGAACGCGCCCGCGGTGACGATGCCGCAACAGGCGGGGATGACCAGCGTGCAGGTATCGCCGGCCTCGGCCAGTGCGCGGCCGAGCATCGTGAGGCCGACGCTCATCCCGCAGCCGCCGCAATTCGTGTTACCGGGTCTCAGCAGGCAGGATTCCAGGTCCGGGTTTACAGGAGCAGTGGCAGCCATCGTCAGGCCTCCTCGCCGGCGTCGATGCCCATCCACACCGGTTCTCCTGCCCCGGAACGCGCTCCGAGATCGGCGAGGACGTCATCGATGACCTTTGGCGTCACGTCACCGCCGCACAAGCCGGCGATGTAGTTCTGAATCAGCAGGTCGTCGCGATGACCCTGGAACGCCGCGCGCGTGTCCTGCCAGAAGACGCCGCCGACACCGGCGGCGTAGTTGCGATCGAGTACCGCGACGCGGCTGGCCGCCTTGCAGG
>JANQGP010000377.1 GCA_028277265.1 Woeseiaceae bacterium
ACACCGCCCGGGTTCAGCACGGCGTCGGAACGGCCGTGGATGACCAGACCCCCGTCCTCGGTCAGTTCGGCGTAGTCGCCGTGCGCCCAGATGCCCGGGAAACGGTCGAAGTACGCCGCGCGATAGCGCGCACCATCGGGGTCGTTCCAGAAGCCCACGGGTGCCGACGGGAACGGCTTCGTACAGACGAGTTCGCCGTGCTCCCCGACGACCGGCTTTCCGTCGTCGTTCCAGACCTCGACAGCCATGCCGAGGCCACGGCACTGAAGTTCGCCGCGTCGCACGGGCAGCAACGGATTGCCGAGCGCGAAGCAGCCAAGAATATCGGTACCGCCCGAAATCGAAGCCAGCAGAAGATCGTCCCCGATCGCGTCGTAGACGAAGTCGTAACTCTCCGGCGCCAGCGGCGATCCGGTCGACAGAACGGCGCGCAACGCCGCCAGATCAAAGTCGTCTTTCGGCCGAACACCGGCTTTTTCGAGCGCCGAGATGTACTTGGCGCTCGTGCCGAACACGGTGACTTTCTCGGCGTCAGCCATACGCCACAACACGCGCCCGTCGTCGAAGAACGGCGAACCGTCATAGAGCAGCAGGGTCGCGCCGGTCGCGAGCCCGCTGACGAGCCAGTTCCACATCATCCAGCCACAGGTCGTGAAATAGAACACCCTGTCACTCGCATCGATGTCCGTGTGCAGGACGTGCTCCTTGAGATGCTGCAGCAGCGAACCGCCATGGCCGTGCACGATGCACTTCGGAACGCCGGTCGTACCGGACGAATACATGATGTAGAGGGGATGGTCGAAGTCGACGGCATCGAACGTCAGTTCGCTGCCGCGCACGGTGAACGCATCCCAGGTCAGGGCGTTACCGAGCCCGGTATCGGTGGACACGTCGGACGCAAACGGCACGACGACCGTTCGCCCGATGCTCTCGATTGCCTCGGCAATGCCCTTGATTATCACGCGCGTATCGCAGGTCTTGCCGTTGTAGTAATAGCCGTTTGCAGCGAACAGTACTTTCGGCTCGATCTGGCCGAAGCGATCGACGACGCCGTTGATACCGAAGTCCGGCGAACACGAAGTCCAGATCGCGCCGAGGCTCGACGTCGCCAGCATGGCGATGACGGCCTCGGGACAATTGGGCAGATAGCCACCGACGGTGTCACCACGTTCCACCCCTGCCGCGCGCAACCCGGCCGCGATTGCAGCAACCTCTCGTCGGAGCGTGTCCCGACTTAGCTCACGGCGAGACCCGTTTTCGCCAACGTAGATGAGCGCGGCCTGTTCGCCTTCATGGCGCAGAAGGTGCGCCGCGTAGTTCAGCCGCGCGCCGCAAAACCAGCCCGCGGACATGATGTCGTCGGGATTCGCCAGGGCTTCGTCAGCCGGTCGGTCGAACCGGACGTCGCAGTAGTCGACCAGTCTTTCCCAGAATGCCGGCGGGTCCGAGACCGACCAGTCGTAGAGGGCCTGGTAGTCGGCGAAACCGGCTCGCTGCATGAAATCGTACATGGCGGTGCGCGTTACGCGGGCGGAATCGAGCTGCCAGACGATCGGGTTGCGGGGCATGGTGCCAGCCAGTATCCATAATTCGCGCCTTGTGTCCATGCCGTGCCGGGAGTAATACTCACCCCATGTCTTCGACCGCTATCGCCATCATCGTCACGGTCATTTCAGTCGTCCTGATCGCCGGGTACTGGATACGTCGCCGCGGGCTTCGCGCCATGCCGCAGCAGCTCAAGCCCGGTTCGCCATTGCCGGATTTCCTGGCCGCCGACGAACAGGGAGTCCCCGTCCGTTCATCCGAACTGCACGGCGAGCCCGCCGTCATCCTTTTCGTGCGCGGCAACTGGTGCCCGTTCTGCAGCCGTCAGGTCAGTAATCTCACACAGTACTATCGGGACATCGTCGATCTCGGCGCGCGCCTGATTCTGATCACGCCGAAACCGCTCGAGACCACGCGTCGTGTCGCGGAGTTCTTCAATGTCGAATTCGATTTCTGGCTCGACGACGAACTCAGCATTGCGAGGCAGCTCGGCCTGCTGCAGCAAGGCGGCGTGCCGAAGGATTACGACAAGGAATACGGGCGCGACACGATCTGGCCGACGACGCTCGTCGTGGACGCGGCAGGGATCATCCGATTCACGGAGCTGTCGAAGCACATCTCGGATCGACCCGACCCGGCCACGCTGATCCGGGAGGTCCGCAAGGCGATCAGAACCTGACGCCCACGGCGCTGCAGAGGAAGCGCATGAACGTTTCCGCCGTGCGGAAAGTCGTCTCGACGGTGCGTTGAAACTGCGGCTTCAGGCAGTCGTCGACGTCGAATTCACGCACGGCGATGAAGCTCTTGCGCTTGATGTCCTCGATGCACTCGTGGTTCTTGTCGAAACCGCGCGGCGGACGGGTCAGCTTTTCGCCGCCGAGATCGAACTGACGCCGGAAGGTCGCCCCGCCGATCGCACGCTGCCACTCCCCAGGCCGCGCGACGATGCGTTCGCGAATTCCCTTGAGCGGCTCGGAGTCGGGCCGCCACATGCCCGCGCCGATAAACACCTGGTCGGGGTCGATGTGAACGTAGTATCCGGGCGAGTGCACGTCCTTCGCCTGTTCATGGCGAAACTGGATGCCGATGTTCGTCTTGTACGGGAGCTTGTTCTTCGAAAAACGTGTGTCGCGATACACCCGCATCAGCGACCCGCCCACACGCGTCGGTACGGCCGTGAATCGCGGCGCGATCTGCGCAAGCGGGTCCTGCATCGAGATGATGAACCTGAGAGCAACGTCGAGCACGTCTTCCTCGTAACGGCTCTTGTGCTCCTTGAACCACTCGCGGTTGTTGTTATCGCGCAGCGCTTCAAGAAAACGCAGCGTACGCGGCTCGAAGCGGGCGTAACGCGACACGATCAACAGCTCCGGTTGCCGGCGGCAGGGTGTGGGTACATGTCGGACTCGTCCTCATCGTCCCGGCCCGTCAGGCAGACGAAGTCCTTTTCGACGAGAATCCTGAGTTTCTCACCATCGTCGAGAACCTGCTCGCCCGTCATGGACACCTGTTCCGAGTTGGCCCAGGCGAGCACGACGGTCTCTGGCAGCCGCACGATGACCTGGTTGTCGGAGAAGAACGCGGCCGGATTGACGCTGGCAGGGCTGCTTTCGACGCTGTAGCGGAACGTACGCCCGCCCGGGAAACCCGTGACCGCCGTCACGAGCCCCTCATCACGCAAAGCGTCCACTTCGCCTTGCATCAGGCGAAGGCGAATCGAATTGTCACGAATCCTGAGTTTCACAGCGCGTTGTAGGTCATTATTATGCGACTCTCGATTAGAACAGAATTGGCCAATATTGCCCACTGATCCCTGGTTCTACGCCGCAGCGGTGCCGGCCGTCCTGATCTTCGGCATTGCCAAGGGCGGGTTCGGCGGCAGCCTCGGTGTGCTCGGCGTACCGATCATGTCGCTCGTCATGTCGCCCGTGCAGGCGGCCGCGATCCTGTTGCCGATACTCTGTCTCATGGACCTGCTCGGCCTTGCCGCGTTCCGCGGCAAGTGGGTCATGTCCGACGTACGCGTGCTGGTACCCTCGGCGCTCGTCGGTATTTCGATCGGCGCCATTCTCTATGGCATTCTCACGGTCGGGCACGTCAAACTCATCGTCGGCGTAACCGCGTTGCTGTTTTCGCTGCACTACTGGTTCGTCGATCGACACAGACGACTCGACGAACGTTCGGAGGCTTCATACGCCGGGGCCGTAGCGAGCGGCATGAGTGCGGGTTTCACGAGTTTCGTGGCGCATGCTGGCGGGCCGCCGCTCAACATGTACATGTTGCGACGCAAGCTCGATCGCACGGCGTACGTCGCGACGACCGTGGTCTTCTTCACGGCCGTCAACTACGCAAAACTGATTCCCTACGGGTGGCTGGGCCAGCTCTCCACGGACAATCTGGTGGCGTCGCTGGTACTCGCGCCACTGGCACCGATCGGAATTGCGATCGGTTACTGGTTGCACACACGCGTCGCGGACCGGTTCTTCTTCCGGTTCGCCTATGCGCTGCTGTTCCTCGTGTCCTTGAAGCTGATCAGCGATGGAATCAGCGGGTCCTGACGACCGGCCGACTCTTCGCTGCAGGGACGACTACTCGGGGATGACGTTATCCGCCTGCGGCCCTTTCTGCCCCTGAGTGACTTCCATTGAGACCTTCTGTCCTTCCTTCAGGGTCTTGAATCCTTCCATCTGGATCGCCGTGTGATGCACGAACACATCCTGACCGCCATCGCGCTCGATGAACCCGAAGCCTTTATCATCGTTGAACCACTTGACGGTTCCTACAACTCTTTCGCCTGACATACCTACCTCTTGTAAAACAAACCGCTCGTGCGAACGGGCCAAGCACCGCCCCTCTTTGGTCACGGCTGCACCGAGTCTACTCGCAAATTAATGACAATTTCGTAACAAATTCGGGTCCGCCGTCGTTCCGGTACGCGCGGCCCCGCCGATGGCGCTGTGAATCAAGGGGTTTGCGGAATAATACGCCGGTCGGAAAAGACGCCCGGTTTGCGGATTTCATGTGGGAAATCGTCCGCAAATGCGCAAACGGCCGCCGTTAATCAGCGTTTTCGAATGTAAGCATCGCTGAGTCCGGACGTCGAATCGCAACCAACGAGCGCCAGTGTGCGTTCGAGTTCGTCACGCAGCAATTCGAGGCCGCGTTCGACGCCGGCCTGTCCGCCGGCCGCCAGCGGATAGAGATAGGCGCGCCCGATACTGCAGGCGTTGGCGCCGAGAGCCAGTGCCTTGACGATGTGGCTGCCGCGTCGAATGCCACCGTCGCAGATGATCTCGAGGCGATCGCGCATCGCGTCGGCGATAGCGGCAATGCAATCGACGGGCGCAGGCGATCCTTCGAGTTGCCGGCCGCCGTGGTTGGACACCATCACGGCCGTTGCACCCGAGTTCGCCGCGTGCCGGCAGTCCGCAACGGTCAGCACACCCTTGATGATGACAGGGCCGTCCCATTCGTTCGCCAGCCATTCGACGTCTTTCCACGTCAGCGAGCGGTCGAACTGGCTGTCGATGAAATCCTTGACACTCATGTCGGTGAACTTCTGATTGCCGATGCTCTCGACGACGTTGATGAGTTCCATGTCCCGCCGGACGACGGCGCGATACAACCACCCCGGGTGCCGCAGCATGCTCGGTACGCTGCGCAGCGCCGGTTTCGCGGTGGCCATCATGCCATAGTAGTTGTCGCGTTCGCGGTTGCCGGCGACGGGCGTGTCGATGGTCAGGCACAGGGCCGTGAACCGGCTGTCCTTGCAGCGTTTTACGAGACTGCGCGTCAACCCGCGGTCCTTGAATACGTAGATCTGGAAGACCTTCGGATGCTCGCCGATGAGCGCTACGTCCTCGATCGACGTCGTGCCGACAGTCGAGAGACTGTAAGGCATGTTGAAACCCGCCGAGGCCCGTGCGACAGCCGATTCGCCGTCCCGGTGGAACAGCTTCGACGCGCCGGTCGGCGCGATCATTACGGGCCAGTCGAGTGTCTTGCCAAGCAACGCCGTACGCGTGTCGATCGAACTCACGTCCGACAGATGCGCCGGCAGCAGTTCATAGTCATCGAATGCATCGGTGTTGCGCCGCAGGGTCCACTCATCGTCGGCCCCGCCGTCGATGTAGTGGAAGACCGGCGCCGGCAAGCGCCGCTTCGCGATGCGACGGAAGTCCATGACATTATGGCAGTTGGTGATCCCCATGCGCCGAATTATGCCGTATGATCCCGCGCCATGTCCGAAACCACTCGCGAGAATCGTACCGTCGCCGCCTGGCTGCTGGTCCTGTGCGGCCTCGTCTTCGCCATGGTCGTCCTCGGCGGGTTTACCCGCCTGACCGGCTCCGGGCTGTCGATGGTCGACTGGCGCCCGATCATGGGAATTCTGCCGCCACTGACCGACGCCGACTGGCAACGCGTCTTCGACATGTACAGGCAAAGCCCGGAGTTTCAGAAAGTAAACTTCGACTTCGGCATTGACGAATTCAAAGGCATCTTCTGGCTCGAATACCTGCACCGCCTGCTCGGTCGTATCATGGGGTTCGCCTTCCTCGTGCCGTTCGTCTATTTCGTGGTCAGGGGCCATATCCGACGTTCGGAATGGCCCAGGTACCTGGTGATGTTCGTCCTCGGCGGCATGCAGGGGCTGCTCGGCTGGTACATGGTCAAGAGCGGGCTCGTCGACGTGCCGGAAGTCAGCCACTACCGCCTCACGGCGCACCTGGTATCGGCTTTCATCATCTACGCTTACATCTTCTGGGTAGCCATGTCGCTACTGTTCCCGGCACCGCCCGAGGCCAGGAAGCACCCCTTGTATGGCCGCACACTGGCCGTGACGGCGCTGGTTTCCGTGACGATTGTCTCCGGCGGTTTCGTCGCGGGCCTCAAGGCCGGCAAGATCTACAATACGTTTCCGATGATGGGCGACTTCTGGGTGCCGCCGGGGCTCATGGCGCTCGAGCCGTTCTGGCGCAACTTTTTCGACAACATGGTTACCGTGCAGTTCGACCATCGCCTGCTCGCGATTGCGTCGTTTGCAGTCGTCGTGCTCTACTGGCTGAAGGCGCGCAAGACCGACTTGCCCAGGCGCGCCCGGCCGGCCGTGAATGCGTTGCTGCATACGGTCGTCCTGCAAGTAGCCCTCGGGATCGCGACCCTGCTCATGGCGGTGCCGGTCCTGCTCGGAGCCGCACATCAGGCCGTCGCGATGCTATTGTTTACGGTCTTGATGTACCTTGTTCACGCTCTGAGGCGAGTCTGATGGAAGTCTGTTTCGACCAGGATCTGATTATTCGCTACGGCGGCCGCGGGCCGCGTTACACGTCGTACCCGACGGCGCTGCAGTTCCATGACAGGCTCACGCCGGACGACTATCGCAGCAAGGCGGCCGAAAGCAACGGCAGCGACGTGCCGTTGTCGCTATACGTGCACATCCCGTTCTGCCACTCGCTCTGCTACTACTGCGGCTGCAACAAGATCGTCACTCGCAACGAGCAGCGCGTCGCACGCTACATGGAGATGCTCTACAAGGAGATCGACATGCAGTCCGTGTTGTTCGACAAGTCCCGCATGGTCGAGCAGCTGCATTTCGGCGGAGGTACACCGACCTATCTCGACAAGAAAGAGCTCGGCGCGCTCATCGATCACCTGCGCACCGCCTTCAACTTCGATGACAGCGATGAGCGCGAATTCTCGATCGAAGTGGATCCGCGCACGGTCGACGCCGGCCGCATCCGGGAACTCTGGGACCTCGGGTTCAACCGCCTTAGTCTCGGCATCCAGGACTTCAACGAAGACGTGCAAAAAGCCGTCAACCGCGCGCAGTCGCCTGCCGAGGTCCGGGCGCTCGTCGACAGCGCACGGGCAGCGGGCTTCGGCTCAATATCGTTCGACCTGATCTACGGCCTGCCGCACCAGACCGTGGAGACCTTCGATACGACCCTGGATCTCGTTGTCGCGATGAAGCCGGACCGGCTTGCCGTCTACAACTACGCGCACCTGCCCCAGCGATTCAAGGGGCAGCGTATGATCAATGCCGATGACATCCCGGCTCCCGAGGTCAAGCTCGACCTGCTACACCACACGATCGACAAGCTGTGCGACGAGGG